>NZ_JAGGHR010000020.1:0-38068 GCF_024104075.1 Gilliamella sp.
AAATAATCCTATTCGACGCGTTCTTGCACGAAATTTATTTGTATCTTCCAAATTATCTCTCAACGTATTATCGAAATTGTTCCAAAAAAGCTCATTGGTGCTGGGGCTGTTATTATTGTCATCTTCATGGAATTTACAGGCATTAACTAGTAAAAGTGGTCGTGTAAATAATCATCGTAGTGATGCAATAATTTTATCTTCGACGGTGCTTATTGACTATGTAAGACCGAATCTAATGAAAGCTGACAGCCAGTTACCTGCAAGCCCAGTTGATATATGGAATCCTCATAAGGGCTTTTTAGTTCAATCAATTGATCCTGAATCATACAATCTAAATTTCCCGACCACAGGTGCACATAATTTATATTTTGATTTACTCATAACAGGAATAGATGTAAATGAATTGACATGGTTACCCGTCACACATGAGGGAATTACTGCAACAGTGACAAATGTTGTAGCTAATGATAGGTGGATTCCTGATGAAGACAAGGGAAAAGTTTTTCCCCGTGTTAAGCTAACAGGTCCAGTGGCAGGAAATCAATGGGATAATCCGAATCCTAGCCGAATTACTGTACCAAAGTTACCGCAGAAGTTTGAGTTAGTGGGTAAAGATAGTGATGGTAATGAGGTAGTAAGATATGGGTTTGAGTTGAGGCAGTGGTTCGTCAATCGAGGAGATAGAAGAGATACCGCTTCTAACCAAACTACATGGTGTAGCAGTTTGGGTTATCGTATGCCACAGATAAAAGATTTGACTAACGCTGTCTGTGTGGATCATAATCCTTATTCTTCTGATCCTTCCTATTCTAAGTGCAAAAATGCAGTAACTATTGATGCTAAGCTGTCGTCAGGTAATCGGTTTTATCAACGACGAATAGGAGCAGGATTTTTCACAGAGTGGGGAATGATAGACACATTCTTTATCCCCGATGCGGGTTTTGTAGGTTCTGCTTATTTGACCAGTTTCCCTTGTTCGGAGGAAAAAAATGGCTTCTTAGCAGTACACATGGGGGGGGGGGACCTAGGTATGTGTGGCAAGGATGACGACGTGGCAACCTTGCGTGATCATGTTATTTGCAGTACACCTTAGCTGTTTATCTCTCCATTTTTGAGTTGCAGAGGGGCTGAAGCAGACAACGTATGTGCGCTTTTGTTATTAAGCAGCGGTTATTAAATAACAAAAGCGCTTTTTTTAATCCAAAATCGGTGTAATAAAAAATAGTCAGTCTATAAATGTTTGATTTATTTAAAAACATTAAACATAAGCTTCAATAAAATTAATGGTTTATCTGAACAATTTTGGTGATTTTAAAGTTTTGACTATGTGGTAATAAATTAACTTATTTTTTACTATGAAAATCTATTTTATAACAATCAGATAACTATCAATTTATACAAATCTTAATTTGAATAGATTTAAATAATTCGTAATTCTTTTAGTGATAATTTTATAAACGCATAAAAAATAGGCGCAAAAATTAAACCAATGACACCAAAAAGAGTTTCTAAAAATAGCATCGCAATTAGTAATTCACAGATACCAGCATGGATTTTTGTGCCGACAATTTTAGCATTAAGTACATATTCCATTTTATGGATTAAAATTAAATAAACAATAATTATTATTGAAACAGAAAATGATACGGTAAATGCGACAAAAAAGATTATTGTATTGACAATCAGGTTTCCAATAATTGGAATTAGACCAAAAATAAATGTTGCTAGCACTAAACTTTTACTAAATGGCAAATGAATACCAAACACGGGCAGAATAATAAATAGTAAAATCGCCGTCATTACGGTATTAAATAATGCAATCACAACTTGAGAGATAGCTACATATTGGAAAACCACAACTAATCGGTTTAGGCTGGTTTTCAAGGCTTTAGTCAATGGTCTTTGTGTAATTTGATTATGATCAGCGTTGCGTTGATTTTCTTTATAACCCAGAATTAATCCAATGATCATACCTACAATTAATATAATTAAATCATGAAACACTTTTTTAATAATAGATTGTAGATAAAACACATGATCTTTAAGGTAAATCATTATAGTTGATTTAACTTCATCTAGATCATCAGGTAAATAATGGGTAATACTTGTTGGTAGACTGCTGATTACATTGTTGACCAGTAATTTCAAATTTGTTAATGTTTCGGTTGGATGCTTGGCCATATCAACAAACCAAGCAAATAAATACCAAAAGCCACCAATAAAAATGCCAATAATTAAAGTGGTAAGTACCAATACCGAAATTAATTTTGACCTATGGCTAAAACGTAGCATTTTTTGTGATAAAAAATCATCTAATTTTTGTGTTAACGTATAGGTTAATAAGCCTGCAATTACTGCAGGCATTAAATGCACTTGCATTAAGATAATGAAACTAACCGAAAATAGCACAAGGCAAAACAGCCCTAATTTTTGATTGTTATTAAGTAACATTATTGATTTATTTCCTTTAATAATTAATGCGATATATTAAAACTATGAGTATATGAAGTAAAAATAGATGAAATTATAACAGATGGTTAGTTATTCATCCGCTTATTATTACTAGCTAAACAAAGTCAGTTTTAACAAATATTTTTTATAGTGATAAAAATATGGGAATGCAGTCTGTCATATAAACGCTAAGGTATAAAACTATTTAAAATAATCTTATACCTTTAAAGTGAGGTTGTTTAACAACCTCTTTTATATTTTGGAAATGACTAAGGCAATGCTATTTAATTACATAAAAATTAACATCGCGAGTACTTCGGAGGGCATCAACAAATTGCCTTAATTCTTTACGGTAACTTTGCTCAGGATCGTTTTCTTTTGTGCATTTGTCTACAGAAGAATAGCTTTTCGCCATTGCATCATTTGAGGCTAAATTATTGTATGGTTTTGTAAAATCACTACCTTTTAATGTCATAAGATGATTCCAATCATTTAACAGGCCTTCCATATATTGGCGACCTTCTTCGCATTTTATGTTATTTAAGTCAATCTTAGGAATAACATATTGGCTTATCTCGCTGAACTTTTTAGGCTGGTAAGGAAAACTAATGTCTTCTTGTTCATCTTCTTTTATAAGCTCAATAAAGTCGCTTTCACGATATAATTTTCTAAAACGTTCTTGATAAGATTGGTTTTTCTTTAATCTTAGGTCTTGGGTTATTTCTTCTGGGAAAGCCTGATCATAAGAATAATTCCAATGATAATCACTCCTTTCAATCAATATATCATTAATTAATTTTGCTGGCATTTCTATTTCTTGCTCTTTACCATCAATAATGGCTGGGATTTTATTGATTTCTCTGTTTTGTTTTAAGATCTTTTCGTATTCCTCATCACTAATTTCAGAGGTTGAATAGATGACTGTATATAAATAATAGTTGCTTTGAGTTGGGTTAATAAAACCTGATTCTCCAAATTGAGCCGGTTTTACGACAAAATTGAAGTCGTCATTATTATACGATAAGGTATGTTTGCCGTATTCAAATGTATAATTAACACCTGATTTGGCAGGGATAGTTAGTTCTTTACCATCGATAGTGACTTTTATTTCGTTAGCAGTAGGATTGTCAATCCAACGGTCGATAGAGCTAGGTTCAGAACAGCCAACAAGTGTTAGGCCAAAAGCTAGTAGTAAACTGTATTTTATTTTCTTCATCATAAAATTTATTATAAATATTAAGAAAAGACTATGATGCTATCATATTATGAATAAATTTGTAGTGGTTTTAAGTTTTTATATGAATTTTTTTTACTATTAACCAAGCTGGCTAAGTGTAGGTTGTCAGGAAATTTGCTTTAATTCCCTAAATTTGATGTGGTGATTGTAGCTATTTTGATCACTAAAAGCCCAAACGCCCGAAGCCACCGCATAAAATCCACGCTATTACTAGTAAAAAATTTGTTATTAAAGTTGTTGATTTTTTGTGGTTTTTATTTATAGGCTTTTTAATTAAAAACAAAAAAGGCTACTAAGTAGTCTCTATTTGTCAAAGTAACACTCAATACTATTTAATTACATAAAAGTTTGCATTGCGAGTATTTTGGATAGCATCAGTAAATTGTCTTAATGCTTTGCTATAAGTTTGCTCTGGATCGTTTTCTTTTGTACACAGGCTTTCTGTTTCGTAGTCTTTATCTATTGCATCTTCTGATACTAACTCATTGTATGGTTTTGTGAAATCACTACCTTTTAAGGTAAGAAGATGATTCCAATCATTTAAAAGACCTTCTAGATATTGGCGACCTTCTTTACACTTTATGCTATTTAAATCAATATCAGGAATAACATATTGTTCTATTTCGCTGAATTTTTTAGGACGATAATGGAAACTAACTTCTTTCCAATTAATATTTTCTTTTAAAAAATCAATAAAATCACTTTCACGATATATTTTTCTAAGTCGTTCGTAATGTGGTTGGCTTTTATCTGATTTTTGGGTGACTTTTTCAGGAAATGGCTCATCATAAGAATAATTCCAATAATTATCAATTTTTTCGATAAATACATCGTTGATTAATTTTAGGGGAAGCTCAACTTCCATTTCATCACCGTCAATAATGACTTCAATATTATTGAACTCTTTGTCTTTTTTTAGAATTTTTTCATATTCTCCTTCACCCAAATCAGATTCTGAATAAATGAGAGTGTGTATAAAATAGTTGCTTTGTGTTGGGTTAATAAAGCCTGATTCTGAAAAATATTGAGCTGGTTTTGCAACAAAATTGAAGTCTTCATTGTTATACGATAAGGTATGTTTGCCATATTTAAAGGTATAATTAATACCTGATTTTGCTGGAATGGTTAGCTCATTTCCATCAATAGTGACTTTGATTTCGTTATTGGTAGGGTTGTCAATCCAACGCTCAATAGAGCTAGGCTCAAAACAACCAACAAGTGTTAGGCTACAGGCTAGTAGTAAACTGTATTTTATTTTCTTCACTATAAAATTTATTATAAATATTAAAAAGGAATATGATGCTATCATATTGTAGGTAAATTTGTGGTAATTTTAGGTTTTTATATGAATTTTTTTTACTATTAACCCGTAAATAGTGAGGATGTATGAAATTAATCGTCGATAATATGAGTTGTCAACACTGTGTTAAAGCAATAACAAAAGCAATTAATGATATTGATCCAAATGCAAAAGTGACCGTTGATTTAACCAAACACGAGGTTGATATCGAAAATAGTTCTATTTCGCAAGAAGCTGCGATTACTGCTGTTAATGAGGCTGGTTATGAGTTTGTTAGGATTGTGTAATAACTACATCTATATTTGACGGCACTAGGCTATTTTGAAGCATCTTTTCTATTTTAATTTGTTGAAATTTCAAATTAAAACAGAACTAATAAAACTTTGTTTAAGGTATTGGCATATTTTGGGGAATGCTAGAATGCTTTTATCTGTTTATTAATAGGCTATTGTTATAAGGATATATTATGAAAGGTAAAATATTGAGTGTTACTGTGGCTATTATGGCTTGGTGTGGTGCAGTTTTTTTTGTTAATGCTTATCAGATTGATTGTCCACAAAAATTTAATATTAAAGAAGAAGTTGTAAATATGCCTGATGGGTGGGAAGTTTCTAATGATATAAATAGTAAGGAGGCATCCTTTTTTAGTATGATTGTTTATCACGATAAGCCTTCTAGAATGGCGGCTTTAAAACCAGCAAAAGGAACGGTTGACGGTAAGAAACATGAGTTAATATGGGAAGTTAATTATAAGACAGATGTTGAACCTTATTATGTTAGTTGTTCTTATAATGGAACTAGAGTTGAGTTGATAAAACAAATTGATTTATCAATGAAAAGTTGTTGGGCTGATTATTTTGAAGACGAGCAAGGAAAGCGAGGAACGCTCAGTTGTAGTACGAGTGAAGCAAAAGATCTGCATTAGTTGCGTATGGGATTTGTTGTTATATGCAATAGTTAGTAACGTAAATCCCATTAATATTTTGAACAATTACCACCAGCGGTAAAAATGATGCGTTGGTCCAATTCCTTTCCCTATATTTAAATCATCGGCATGGCTAATTGCGCCTTGTAGATAATTTTTTGCTTGGGCGATTGCTTCTTCTAAATTATTTTTAGGTAATAATGCTGCAATAGCTGCTGATAATGTGCACCCCGTTCCGTGAGTATTTTTAGTTTGGATGCGTGGAAAGGTCATTCTTATTATATTATTGTGTGTGATCAAATAATCAGGGCTTTCTTTGCTTGGTAAGTGTCCACCTTTCATTAATACCGCTTTACAGCCTAACTTGAGTAATTCATGCCCTTGTTTTTGCATTTCATCTTCGGTTTTAGCTTCATCACAATCGAGTAGCGCTGCTGCTTCTGGTAGATTGGGAGTAATAATTGTGGCTAAGGGTAATAAAAGCTCACGAATAGCTGTTACGGCATCAGACTTTAAAAGGGGATGTCCACCTTTAGCAACCATTACAGTATCTAACACGATAGTAGGAATAGGGTTTGTTTTAAGTAGGTGGTGAATGGTTGTGACTATTTCTTTATTCATTAGCATACCCATTTTTACGCTATCAATTTGAATATCTTGATAAAGTGTATTAAATTGGGCTTCAATAAATTCGGGCGATATAGCTAATACCGCATCAACCCCTTGGGTGCTTTGTGCTGTTAGGGCGGTGATAACTGACATACCATACGCACCAAGTGCAGAAAAGGTTTTTAAATCGGCTTGAATACCTGCACCACCGCTAGGATCAGATCCTGCAATGGTTAATGCAATTGTTGTCATGATCGTATTTCCTATTTAGCTTGTTTGATTTTGTTGATAAGCGATAATGTTGCTTGTTGAATATCTTTTTTGCCACAAATAGCCGAAACTACAGCAACGCCGTCAATGCCCGTTTGAATAATGCTAGTTACATTGCTTTCATCAATACCACCAATGGCAACAGCTGGGCACTGTTTTAGTTTGACTAATTCAGTTAATTGTTCAGTTCCTATTGCTACCGTTGCATTTTTTTTGGTTGTGGTTGGAAAGATAGGGCCTATGCCAATATAATTAACCTGCTGCCAAGGAACTGCTTCAAGTTGTTGTTGGTTAGTTACCGAAAGGCCTAACCATTTATCTTTGCCGATAAGTTGTCGAGCTACATCAACAGGCAAATCACTTTGCCCAATATGGACACCATCGGCATCAACCGCTAAAGCAATATCTACATGGTCATTTATAAATAGTGGTACAGGCGTGCCTTTTAGTGTTTCTTTTAATGCTAATGCGGCGTAATACCAATCTTTACCGCTAAACTCACGTTCAGATCTTAACTGTATTGCAGTCACACCATTTGAAACAGCAATCTTTGTGGTGTTTACCATGCCATTAATGCCACCGCATAATAATGGATCAAGGACTAAATAGAGGGTTAAATCCAGTCGTTTTTTCATCTGATTTTCTTATTAAAGCGATGGGTTAAATGTTGAGAGTTGATCTAATAGTGATATCGAGAAAGTTCCTAATCCTTGTTGTTTATTAGCTAGCTCACCAGCTTTTTTCATCATAAAACATGCACAGGCAGTGGCTGATAATGGGTCAGGCGAATTAGCTATGAAAGCCGCTACCATTGCAGATAATGAACATCCTGTACCTGTTACTTTTGTTAAAGCAATATCACCTCCAGTTATACTATATGTGCTGTTTCCGTTAGTTATGTAGTCAACATCGCCCGTCATTGCGACAATAGTTTGATATTTTTGCGCAAGCTCTTGGGCAGCGTTTAAAGCTGATTGAGTTGTGTCTTGACCGTCGGGGCCTTTTGAGAAAGATTTTTGACCATTTAGTGCTAATATTTCTGAAGCATTACCTCGTATTACTGCGGGATTAAATGATAATAATTGATGTGCAATTTCAGTTCGATAATTAAGTGCTGCTCCTACAGCAACAGGATCGAGTACCCATGGGGTTTGTGTCTGCTGTGCCTTGGCGGCCGCTAATAGCATACTTTGGGCTGTGTTGCTGTGAATAGTGCCAATATTAATCAGTAAGCTATCGGCAATATTGACAAATTCAGCAACTTCTTGTTCTGCAATCACCATTGCTGGAGATGCACCAATAGCAAGTAGTACATTGGCGGTAAAGTTTTGTACTACATCATTAGTAATGCAATGCACTAGTGGGCGGTGTTGTTTTATATGATTGATAAAAGGAGCGGTTTGGGTAATTTGGAATGATTTGGCTACTGACATATTTCTTCCTTTCTTACTGATTTATTAATTTATAAATGTCGGGAAGAATTTGCCAATTTAAGGCTTTTATGGCTTAGACTTCCCTACGCTGGTATAATCCAGATCAGGTTCAACGGGTGAAATCTCAGTTTTTTGTTTAGACAAAAAACACCCCGAGTCAAAATGATTTTTTATTATGAACTGATTATCTGTTTTTAACAAGCTATTGTAATAATCTTTCAATATCAGTAATTGCTTTTCTATCTGGTAAGAAGATGATTAGATGATCATTGTCTTCAATGGTTAAATCAGTATTAACGATAATAACATCTTCTCCACGCACTACAGCTCCAATGGTTGCACCCGATGGGAGTTTTAGGCCATTAATATTTTTGCCAACCAGTCTTGATGTTTCACCATTACCATTGGCAATAATTTCGACAATTTCGGATTCTCCTTGTCTTAATGAAACAACTTTAACAACCCCAGTTTGTCTAACATGGCTTAATAGCTCAGATATTGTGGCGTGTTGTGGGGAAATCGCAATATCAATCACACTATCATTAATTAGTTCAAGGTAGGCTTGGCGTTGAATTAATACAATTACTTTTTTCGCTCCCATTCTTTTGGCTAACATAGAGGACATGATGTTGGATTCATCATCACTGGTAACAGCGATAAATAGATCAGTAAGTTCAACTTGTTCTTGTGAGAGCAATTCTTGATCCGATGATTCCCCATGTAATACTGTTGTATTAACAAGTTGCTCGGCAATTAATTCGGCTCGTTCGGCATTTCGCTCAATTAATTTGACTTGATAATTATTTTCTAAACGTTTTGCTAGAGCGACAGCGACACCACCACCGCCACTGATAATTATTCGTTTATATGGTTTTTCTAACCTTTGTAACTCACTGGTCACCGCTTTGATATTAACGGGGGGAGTTATAAAGTAGACCATATCGCCCGCTTCTATAAGTGTTGAACCAAGCGGTCGGATAAAACGGTTTTTACGGTAAATAGCTACTACTCGAGCTTCAACATGTGGTAAATGTTCTTTGAGTTCTGATAATTCACTACCTACTAAAGCACCGCCATAATAAGCGGTAACGGCAACCAAACAGACACGATTGTCGTAAAAAGATGCAAATTGTAACGAACCAGGATATTGTACTAATTGACTAATATGGTTGGTGATAAGGTTTTCTGGAGCAATGATATGATTGATATTAATACAATCTTTATTGAAAAGAGGGTAGTTTTCGTTATTGTATTCAGGTGATCTAATGCGTGCAACTTTTTGTGGAATATTGAACATGACATGCCCAATTTGGCAGGCCATCATGTTGACTTCATCAGAGTTAGTTACAGCAACAAGCATATCAGCTGATTCAGCACCAGCACTTTCTAAAACTTGTGGGTATGATGATTTTCCGCAAATCACCTGTAAATCAAAACGTTCTTGTAGTGATTGTAATTTATCATAATTTTCATCAATCACCGTGACATCATTTTGTTTTTCAGTAACAAGATATTCAGCAAGCGCACTACCTGTTTGTCCTGCACCAAGAATAATAATCTTCATAACTAACCTGTATATTTAAATGGCTTTAAGTGTTACCCATTTTCCTTGTATATTAAAGCCATTGCATACTGTTTTATTTTTAGTAACAATCAGTTATTAATTTTTCAATTATACAAAACCGATTGCATCATAAACTTTTTTCAAAGTTGGTTCGGCTTTTGAGCGTGCTTTTTCTGCCCCTTCCTGCATTATTGAAATTAGATAACTTTCATCATCTCGATACTGATGATACTTCGCTTGAAGTGTAGTTAGCATATCAATGACTTGTGTTGCTACTTCGGTTTTAAGGTGGCCATACATTTTGCCTTCGAACTCTTTTTCAAGTTCGCTGATAGGCTTACCTGTCACGCCAGTTAAAATGTCAAGTAGGTTTGAAACACCAGCTTTATTTTTTAGATCGTAACGTACCACAGGTGGCTCATCTGAATCGGTCATTGCACGTTTTATTTTTTTCTCGATATCTTTT
This sequence comes from Gilliamella sp., assembly GCF_024104075.1. Lineage (NCBI taxonomy): Bacteria > Pseudomonadati > Pseudomonadota > Gammaproteobacteria > Orbales > Orbaceae > Gilliamella > Gilliamella sp. Next base: position 10,256 of record NZ_JAGGHR010000020.1, read on the forward strand.
GGATTTTCGAGTAAACCAATTACGTTATTGCGATTTTCGTCTGATTTAGACATTTTTTTAGTGGGCTCTTGTAGTGACATGACGCGAGCACCCACTTTCGAAATAAAGGGCTCAGGAATAGTAAATATGTCACCGTAAAGCGCATTAAATCGCATAGCAATGTCGCGTGATAGTTCAAGATGTTGTTTTTGGTCGTCACCTACTGGTACTAAGTTTGCTTGATAGAGCAAAATATCCGCAGCCATCAGTACTGGGTAATCAAACAATCCCGCATTGATGTTTTCAGAATGACGAGATGATTTATCTTTAAATTGAGTCATACGGCTAAGTTCACCAAAGTAGGTGTAACAGTTTAATGCCCAGCCGAGTTCTGCATGCGCAGGCACTTGTGATTGTACAAAAATGGTACTTTTTTGCGGATCAATACCACAAGCTAAATATAGAGCGAGTGTGTCTAATGTGGCTTTACGTAATTTGTTCGGATCTTGGCGTACGGTAATTGCATGTTGATTGACGATACAATAAATGCAATCATATTCGCCTTGCAGAGCCACCCAATTTTTTAAAGCACCTAAGTAGTTGCCAAGTGTTAGTTCTCCTGATGGCTGAGCGCCACTAAATACAATCGGTTTGCTCATAATTTATTCCTAATCTATGCTAATTATTTTTTTGCCTTAGCTTTTGGCTGAGGTAATAATGTTAATATGTCTTTAAAATCGTCAAATAAGAAATCAGGGTTGCTAGTGGCAATCGATATGCCATAGTTATAACCATAGCTTAATGCAACAGTTGGGCAGTTAGCATTTTGGGCTGCAGTAATATCATTTTTTGAATCACCAACAAAAAGTAACTGATCACAGAATAATCCAAATTTAGCCATTACTTGGTATAAAGGGGCTGGGTGTGGTTTTAATTTGATCACATCCCCTCCACCAAGCACTAATGAAAAGTACTCTTTTATACCTAAAGAAGTCAGCAAAGCAGGCAAAAACTGTGCCGGTTTATTGGTTACTAATGCTAGTGGATAATTATTATCGTGAAGTACTTTTAAGGTCTCTTTAACATTGGGAAATAGTTTTGTTTCTGCATCGATGACTTTATCATAGTGTTGATTAAATAGATCTTTAGCTTTGGCAAATAGTTCTGTTGATGGATCGACTTCAATTGCTTTGAATACTCGTTCTAGCATAATATCAATACCATTGCCTACAAAGTTTTTGATTTTCTCGTTGCTGATTGTAGGTAGATTCAAGTCTGCTAACATATTTTGTGTTGCTAATGCTAGTCCTGGTACGCTGTCAACTAATGTACCATCTAAATCAAAAGCTACTGCTTGAATATTTTCTAGTTTATTCATGTTCAACTCCTGCTAATTCTTTACGCATGGCGTCAATAACTGTTTTATAATCGGGTTGGCTAAATATAGCTGAACCAGCAACAAACATATCGGCACCAGCTCTAGCTATTTCGGCAATATTGTCAATTTTTACACCGCCATCAATTTCTAAACGAATATTGCGTCCAGATTCAATAATGCGCTGTTTAGCTTGTTGTAATTTCTTAATTGTTGAAGGTATAAAAGATTGACCTCCAAAACCTGGGTTAACACTCATTAATAAAATAATATCAATTTTATCCATGACGTAATCTAAATAATCAAGCGGTGTAGTTGGATTAAATACAATACCAGCTGTGCAGCCATGATCTTTAATTAACTGTAATGAACGATCCAAATGGACAGTAGCTTCCGGATGAATAGATATATTGGTTGCCCCAGCTTTGGCAAATGAGGTAATTATCTCTTCAACAGGTGATACCATCAAATGCACATCAATGGGAGCCTTAATACCATAGTTTCGTAAAGCTTTACAAAACATTGCTCCCATTGTGAGATTAGGTACAAAATGGTTGTCCATGACATCAAAATGTATTACATCAGCTCCTGCATCTAGCACTTTTTGTGTATCTTCACCAAGGCGAGCGAAATCAGCTGATAATATTGATGGAGCAATAATGTATTCTTTCATAACTTACCTCTAATAACTCGCTTTATATTTAGCTATCTAAGACTTTTTGTATAATGCTAGAATCTCGTCAATTTTTTTTCTTCCTTTACCGGCACAGCTAATTGATCGTCTCATTTCTGTTCGATAAAGTTCGCTTGCATTATTATAAAGGTTCATTGTGTAATCAGTATAATGATTAGACACAAGCACGGGTATGTTTTTTTTATACGCCATAGTTTCAGCTAATTCTGACAAGTTTTTGTGCTCTTCAAATCCAAATATATTTGAGTAATAAGCCGTAAATCCAGCTGATTCATTTGGGGGTATATAGGGGGGATCACAATAAATTACTGAATTTTTTGCCGCTTTCTTCATTACTTCGTGGTAAGGTGCGCAAAAAAATTGTGCTCTTTGAGCTTTTTCTGCAAAAAAGTAAAGTTCTTTTTCAGGAAAATAAATTGTCTTATAGCGTCCAAATGGTACGTTAAATAGTCCATTGTTGTTATAACGACATAAGCCGTTATAACAATGTCGATTTAAATAGACAAATAAAAGCGATCTGATGTACTGATCTTTACTTCCATTAAATACATCACGCAGTTGATAAAACGCATCTGGGTGATTGTTTTGAGCAACAAATAGTAATCTAAGGTCACGGATAAATTGATCTGGACTTGATTTTAATAATGTAAATAATGAAATTAAGTCATGGTTGATATCCGCTAAGATATAACTTTTATAGTTAGTATTTAAAAAAACAGAACCAGCTCCAACAAAAGGTTCTATTAGCTGATCGCCCTCTGGTAGATACCGTTTAATTGTGTCCACAAGCTCATATTTTCCTCCAGCCCATTTTAAAAAGGCTCGTTGCTTCTTCAACGGATACTCCTATTTGTCGTTGATCGGATAAATAAACGATATCCTTGGTTATTTTGCTACTTTTTCTTTATTAATCATTGCACCAGATTTAACCCATGGTTTGTCTTTCTGTAGTGCATTTGGCAAAGACTTGATTGCTTTATGTGCCTCATCTACTGATGAATAGTTGCCTTTTATTAAAATAAACATTGAACCAGATTTATGTTTGGTTTCATAAATATGGTAATCTGTTATATCGTTTTGTTTTACAAATTTTTTTAGACCTTCAAGTGATTTAGAGGCACTAAGCTGAACGACATAATGATCATTTTTTATCTTAATATTTTTCCCTAAATCATTATTTTCAGTTTTACGATTAACAGAGTTAGATGTGTTTTTTTTCGTATTATTTTTATTTGATTTAACCCTACCATTAGATGTTGCCGCAGAATGATGATTTGCTTTAGAATCTCCATTTGAGTCATTTATTGATAGGTTTAAGCCATTACTTGTATCTGAAAAGGATTCAAGTTGCTGTTGTTGTGTATTAAATTTATTTAATGTACTGTTTGATGTATCTGTCACCAGTTCATTACTTTTAGGTTGATTTCCACCAATTCCAACACTATTTTGTTCATCAGTGATTGTATTATTGTTTTCTTCTGTTGAAGCCACTCCATTAACCACAGGTGGTGTTAATGGTGTTCCTTCTTTTTTACGAGAAGAATTAAAAATAATCAAACCAAGCAATAAAAGAATAATAATTGCTGAACCAAAAATAATTAATTTTTTCTTTGGAAGATCTTGAAGAAAACTAAGTAATCTGAATGAATGCGCAGAATCCTTATTGGGTTGTTCTGATATATAACGGTCATCTTTATCTACACGCATACTTACTCCTTAACCTATCAAAAGATTTATTACTTAATGATTAGCTATTATTTCTAAAATACACGACTTAAATTTGCTCTATTTTATCAATAATATAATTAGCAACACCTTTGGCGCTTTGTTCATCGGTTTTAATTGTAATATCAGCAATCTCTTCGTAAAGTGGTTCGCGCTCTCCAGCTAGCTCTTCGTAAAGCTCACGTGGTGTGTTGCTTCCTTGTAGTAATGGGCGGCGTTTATCTTTTTGTGTTCTTGCCATCTGTTTTTCAATGGTTGTTTCAAGATAGACAACGATTCCTCGAGCGGATAATCTATTTCGTGTCTCTTTAGATAAGACTGAACCCCCACCAGTTGCAAGAACTACACCTTGTTTTTCAGTCAATTCGTTAATGACTTTTTCTTCTCTGGCTCGGAATCCCTCTTCTCCTTCTAGGTCAAAAATCCATGCAATATCGGCTCCAGTACGTTTTTCAATCTCTTGATCTGAGTCAAAAAAATCCATGCCTAACTGTTGTGCAATTTGTCGGCCTATAGTGCTTTTTCCTGCCCCCATTGGGCCAATTAGAAAGATATTTCGCTTTTCTGCCATTGTTGTTTCATCATCTGTTAATTTTGGTTAAAATATACAACACAATGTCAACTTGCTTTGATTTATATGATCATTCGCTTTATCATTGTGTAACTTTTCTTGGATCTCCGTCTAACGACAAAAATTTAGGTCGGTAATTATCTCAATAGATAGTACCTTTTGGCAATAGGTATTTACCAATACTTTTAGCTAATACCAGCTTGATGCAAATCATGGATGTTTAAAACCCCTACTAATTCATTGTTGTTATTAACAACCGGAGCGGCAGTAATATTATGATCAGTAAATAATTTTAGTGCTTCGACAGCCTTCCAACTTTCAGGAATGCGATGTCCCAAGCTGGTCATAACGTCCATAATGTTATCTTGTAATGTACCATTTTTTAATAATAAGCGACGTAAATCACCATCGGTAAATACACCAACTATTTTATTATTATCTTGGCAGATTGCAACTAGCCCTACTCCTGTACGGCTTAATTCTAGCATGGCATCAAATACGGTTGCAGTTTGTGGTATTTTAGGAATACGATCACCTGTTCGCATTACATCTTTGACATGATTGAGTAATTTAGCCCCTAAACTACCTGCAGGGTGGGAGCGTGCAAAATCTTCTTCTTTAAAGCCTCGTGCTCGCATTACTGCAATTGCTAGCGCATCCCCCATTAATAATGTATTAGTTGAACTAGAGGTTGGCGCAAGTCCCATAGGACAAGCTTCTTTTTCAATTGAAATATCAAGAATTGCTTGGGCTGATTTAGCAAGTGGTGAATCCAACCCTCCAGTGATAGCAATAACAGGCACCTGCATTTCTGTAAGAATAGGTAAAATTAAATTAAATTCCTTAGCTCGACCCGAGTATGAAATTAATATAGCTACGTCGTTTTGAGTTATCATTCCTAAGTCGCCATGCAGGGCTTCCGATGGATGCATAAAAAAAGCAGGACTTCCTGTACTAGCTAACGAAGCGGCAATCTTTTTCCCTATATGCCCTGATTTTCCAATACCCGAAACAACGACTTTACCTTTGGCGGTTAAAATAAGTTTGCATGCGTTAACAAAATCTTTGCCTAATCTATCTGGTAATTTTTTTGCTTCGTATATCTCCAATTCAAGAAGCTCTCGACCATATTGTAATAATTTATCCATTTAATTAGCCTATTGAATAAAACGTGTTATCAGTGCATTTATAATCGGAAATTAAGGACAAGGCGATTATAAAAGATGAACAGGTTTTAGTTTAACAATTAATGTTTAAATATTCAAAAAAGTATAGACTTAATATTTACTAATTACTTTTTAATAATCTAAAAACCTAGGGCAACTTTAATTCCTAGTGTAATTAAAATGCCTCCTAGTAATTTATCAATTATAAATTGAATTTTAAAGTAACGTCGTTGTACACTTTGCCTTTGAAAAATAAAGACGACAAAAGGCCACCAAAAAACACCTTCAATCCAAATAATAAACGCAACGATTAGCTTATCAAGTGTTGATGATTCTGCATTAAGCACTTGAGTAAAGGTAGCTAAAAAAAATAACGTTGCTTTAGGATTAAGTAAATTACATAAAAAACCTTGCATAAAGGCTGATTTTTCTGAAATTGGCTGCATGAGTTGTGGCTTACCAATATAGGTGGTATTTGGTTTTTGAGCGAGCAGTGCCTTTATGCCAAGCCATATTAAGTAAGTGGCACCCGCATAGCGTAAGGCGTTATAAAGAAGTGGAGTTGTGGTGATAAGTACTGCAATACCCGCAATACAATAGCTCATATGAACTAAGATGGCGATGATGACGCCTAGACAAGTGAGCAATGCTATCTTGCGGTTATAGCTTAAGCTATTTTTTAACACCAAAAAGAAATCAGGCCCAGGTGAGATCATACCTAAAAAGCTAATTGTAGAGACAAAAATTAATGTATCAAACGTCATTTTTCGTGCCTATTTAAATACTTGTGCTGAATTATTGAGCGTTGCAATATTAGATTTATTTTGTTCAATAAACTGTTTTTTATCAAAATTAGGTTCAGTTAAATAGTCAGTCAAAAATTTAGCGTTAGTTTTGACTTGGGCTCCATTTAAAATTAAACGAGGTAAGTCAATCTGATAAATAGTTTGATCAGTGTTTTTTTGTAGATCTTGCGTATGTGCATTTGTTAATAAATAAAGTTTGCGTTCTTTTTCTGAAAGACGATTGATTGTTGGTGTGCCTGCTCCCATCATTAAATGATCTGGAAAAATATAAAATACAGTATCTTCTAATACACCTTCTTCTTTTAGATGTTGGATAAAAATTCCCAAATTATGATCTAGTGAAGCAGCAACGAAAGACATATTATCTGATTTTGGTGAAATAACCGATTTCATTCTTTCATCATCAAAACCATTTGGTGCATGAGTTGAAACAGTTGAAATAAATAAAGCAAAAGGTTTTTTTGTTTTGCGCATTTCAGTAATTTGTTTTTGCGCTACATCAAAAATGTCTTTGTCATACAGCCCAAAAGGTGCTGGTGGATATTGGCCGACATAGTTTTTTTCAGAAATGACTTGCATACCAAACAGTTCTGCAGTGTGACCAATACCAGCAAAATCAGGGCTAGCCATTACATAACGGGTTTGATAACCCGCTTGATTAAGTATATCGCCTAGGCTAACTAGATTGGTTTTGTCTGCGCGCATTAGTGGTGATGTTGTGTAGCCACCAATTAGAAAGGGCATGCCGGTCATATAAGTGTACATCGATGCGGTAGTCCATGAGCTTCCTGGACTCATGGGCATATTAGCAAAAAAGGTATAATCTTGGCGAAGTTTTTGTAAATTAGGGGTAATATCCTCAAAATCGAAAAAGCCTTGTTCAAATGATTCTAAAGATAAAACAATAATATTTTTACCTTGATAGCTAACAAGCTGATCTTTATTGGTATAGTGAGTCATATTAAGTGATTGTAACGCCTGCTCAAATGGCTCACGAGGTGCGCTTGTAACTTGATAGATTTCGTATAAGCGACTGAATGGACCATTATTGTAACTGATGGATACTATTGCCACAAAGGCTAGTAACAGACGAAATACTAAATGACATTTACGTTTGCATAAATCTGCGAGTTTTGATAGCAAAAAAATAAGGGAAAAAAAGACAACGATAACTAAGACTGCTTGTAATTTAAAAATAAATAGCCCTTCGATTATGTCATTAATGTTTAAATTTACATAAAACTGATAATCAATAAAGCCACCACTAAAATAGATAGAAGTTAGCTCCATTACAATAAAGATCGTTAGTAAAGTTATGGTTAGCATTTGCCATTTTGTCTGTTTAAAGAGTGAGGCAAAAACAATTGTAATAATAAAAAGTGGCAAAACAATTAATGTCGATAATGGCATAAGATATTGTTACTCAATATATTCAAAAATCAATTTTGCCTAAGTATATACTTAATGGATAAAAAAATAAAAGTATCGGTTGATAATGTTTGATTTGTGGTTTTGAAATTCGAAATTGGGTATGTATTGTATGAATAATAATTATAGCACCATAGTACCTTAAATGATAATTGTTATTATTTGAGGTTGATAATTAATTCTATTCGCAATAAGATATTGATGAAATTATTGCGATAATGTCCGAGGTTGCTATGCCGTGGTTTATACGGAAAATAGTTGTTATTTTATTTGTATCTTTGTTTTCACACTCTTTTTGTTATGCCGATATTGCATTACCTACCCCTCAAACTAAAGATGGAATGAGTCTATTTGAAAGTCTAAAAAAACGATCTTCAACTCCTGGGGGGGGCTTTCCTACTGGTAAAATTTCTGATGACGAACTTTCGACAGTACTTTGGGCTGCAAGTGGTTTAAATCGTGGTAAAACAGGGTGGACGGTGCCGATGGTTAAGGGTAAATCTCCTTATGTGAGAATCTACCTCGCCAGTGAAAAGGGTACTTTTTTATATGAGTGGGAAGGTCATTATTTAAAAGAAATTAATAATAAAGATATTCGTGCTGATATTGGTTTGCAAAGTTTTACAAGGCGAGCAGCCTATTCATTGATTTTTGTGTCGGATGCTAGTGCATTAACCGATATAAATCCAGAACAAATCGCTAACTTTAATTACACGGCCGTTGGTGCAATGAGTCAAAACGCTTATTTAGTTGCGTCGGCACTAAAATTAAGCGCTCGTTATATTCACTCCATTAAACCAGAAGTTATTAGCCAAGAGCTACAATTACCAGAAGGCAGTAAACCACTAGGTATGCTTTTAATAGGAAAATAAAAGGTAAAGTTAAGATATGAAACGATTTTTAATACTTGCTTTGCTTCTTATTGGAAGTTTAATGGCTTTGGCCCCATCATCTTATGCTGCCGAAAAAAAATACGAAAGTTGGAATGCTATTGTTGACGAAATGGATACCATCTTAAATGACGCTTATGATATCTATTTTATGAAAGATGTTGAACGTGCTAAAGCTCGAGTTAATAATGCCTATTTTGGCTTTTATGAAAAGCATGGGGTTGAGCGTGCGGTTATGTCTTATATTTCGGGTAAACGAGGAACCGATACCGAATATCAATTTGCCAAAATTAAACGTTTAATGACCGATGGTGCGTCGAATAAAGTTGTTAGAAATGAAATTGATACTATTTTAAAAATGTTACATGAAGATGCTAACGAACTAGATGGTAAGCAAGAGAGCGGTTGGAGCATTCTGTTAGCTTCGTTTATTATCATTTTTAGGGAAGGGCTGGAAGCGATTTTAGTGATTGCGGCAATTTCAGCTTATTTGGTTCGTTCTGGACATCTTGCCATGGTAAAAGTAGTTTATATGAGCTCACTTGTAGCTATTTTTGCCAGTATTTTAGCGGCAATTGCTCTTCATACTGTGTTTGATATTAGCGGCGCAAATCAAGAAATTATTGAAGGAATTGCTATGCTCTTGGCAACAGTCGTACTATTTTTTATTAGTAATTGGATGTTTTCAAAGGCAGAAGCTGAGGCTTGGAAAAGCTATGTTGAAGAAAAGGTACAAACAGCAGTGTCATCTGGTAGTCGCTTTGCCTTAGGTTTTGCTGCCTTTTTAGCTGTTTTTCGTGAAGGTGCTGAAACGATCTTGTTTTACCAAGCAATGCTAATTGAAGCTAAAGAACACATGGATATGGTTTGGTATGGGCTAGCTATTGGAACGATAATTCTTGCGATTATTTTTGTCGTTATTCGTTTTGGTACCATGAAATTACCAATTCGCCCATTCTTTATTGGCACTAGTATTTTGATGTATATCATGGCAATAGCTTTTGCCGGTGGTGGAGTAAAAGAATTACAAGAGGCAGATATGATCCCAGTTACCTCTGTTGATTTTATACATTCTGTCGAAGTTTTAGGTATTTATCCAACAGTCGAGACATTAGTTCCACAAATAATTATGGTATTTATTGTAGTAGTTTCTGTCATATATTACAAAGCTAAACATAGTTGTAAAAAGCAATAATTATTAATATTGCTTATTTGCTTAAAATTGCATAAATGCGGATTGAAAAACTGAGTTGTGTTAATACCCAAAAAAACAAGTGTAATAAATTTTCAAAAACTAAGAGAAGGAGTTTTCAATGAAAAAATTAATTTTATCAGCAGGTATTGCTTCAATACTTGCCTTATCTTCATTCGTTCATGCAGCAGCACCGGCACCTGGCGAACAAAAAGGATTTGAAGAGTTTCCAATTGGTGATGAAGTAACCGTGGGGCCATTACACATTGGTGCTGTTTATTTCCAACCTGTTGATATGGAACCCGCTGGTATGGGTGGTTTACCAGCCTCAAAATCAGACATGCACATTGAAGCTGATATTTCAGCTGCAGAAGGTAATAACTTAGGTTATGGCGTAGGTGATTTTGTTCCTTACTTAACTGTAAAATATAAAATTCAAAAGCAAGGCAGTGATAAAGTAATTGAAGGTAACTTTATGCCAATGAATGCATCTGATGGTCCTCACTATGGTAATAATATAAAACTAGATGGTGCTGGTAAATATAAAGTAACATTTATGATTGAAAATCCAGAAAAACAAGGTTATTTACTACATGTTGATAAAGAAACAGGTGTGGAAGGACGCTTTTGGAGCAAACCTATCGAAGTTTCTTGGGACTTTGATTACATTCCACGCGCATGGTAATGATTTTAAAATAACTAATTATATTAAATAATTAATAATCAGTTATTGGTGAGCATTATGCTCACCAATAATATTTGCAATAGTTAGGCAATGAATATGCTTCAATACCTTATCAATATTACCGATAATACTTTCGTTCCAGCAATGATGATGGCATTACTGAGCGCTGCAATTATAAGATCCACGCCTCATCATATTAAAAAAATTATTTTGTTTGGTTTTGTATTGGGCTTTATTGCTGCATTGATTTATGCCATTTTAAAACGCAACACAGGGTTTGCTGTTCGTGAATATTATGATCTTGGAGTGATCATACCTTGGGTTATTATTGCTATACCGTTGATTGTTGCTATTTGCTTGCAAAAATCCACCCATAATCGAACTGGTAAATTCTTTTTTACAATGTTATTTGTGCTAAGTATTGGTTTGATAAGTGCACAGTCTTTACCTAATTTAATGCTCTATCCATTCGAATTTTCTGTCGGAATGGACTCTATTTTTAATAATGATTACTTGTTTAAATGGGTTGGTTATGGATTTGCTTTACTTATAATCTTGTTAACTGTGCTATTTACTTTCCGTATATGTGGACGATTATCGACAAAATTTATTTTTGCTATTACTTCACTGTCAATTATTATTTTCACTATTCAAAATAGTATTAATATTCTACAAATTTTGATTGTTAGGCGTTTTATCTCATCCCAACCATGGATGATGGAGTTGATTATTTTTATTCTTGGTCATGTTAATTTCTTTATCTTTATTTTCATGGCAATTGTGCTTTGTTTAGCCAATGTTTTGTATATCAAATCAAAAACAACTTCGTTAGTGGGTAATAACCCTGCTCAAATTCGTAAACTTAAAGCACAATTACGTAGCGATAGAAGATCTGCCCTAATGATTATGGCAGGTACAGCAATAACCGCATATACTGTGACGCGCGCACGTTACATTTTTGAAAAAGGCGTAGAACTTACACCGGCAGAGCCTATATTGACTAATGCTGATGGCTTAATTGTTATCCCTCTCGATAAAGTGAACGACGGTAATTTACATCGTTATGGTTATCAGGCAACAGATGGAACTTTAGTTCGCTTTATTGTTATTAAAAAAAGCGATAATGCTTATGGTGTAGGTTTTGATGCTTGCGATATTTGTGGTGCAAGTGGTTACTACCAACGCGGTGATCAAGTCGTTTGTATTTTGTGCGATGTAGTAATGAACATTGCAACGATTGGATTTTCAGGAGGATGTAACCCAGTTCCACTTAAATACGAAATTATTGACGGCAATATGGTGATTCGTCCAGCTAACCTTGAAGCAGAAAAAAGTCGTTTCAAATAAAAGCGTATTAAAAGGAATATTGTATGTTTTGTAGAATGTTATTAAGTGTTTTAATTCGCCAAAAAAAGAAACTTTTTCTTATTGCCTTAACGGTTGCATTGGGTGTTTCGCTTGCTACTGCTATGCTAAATGTAATGTTTGACGTAGGTGATAAGGTGAATCAAGAGCTAAAAGCCTATGGTGCTAATCTCAATATCGTTCCTCGTGGTAGTGCTGTCATTAATGAAATGTACCAGCTTGATAACAATGATAGTGGGCAAGCTGTGCAATATATTAAAGAAGAAGAACTTGTTAGAATTAAGATGATTTTTTGGGCTTATAATATTGTTGATTTTGCACCTTTTCTAACAACTCAAGCGACATTTCATGATAAGCCAATTACGGTGGTAGGTACTTGGTTTAATAAACATCTTAATATTCCAACAGGTGATCAGGTTGATACGGGCATGTTAGCCATGAAATCATGGTGGACAATTGAAGGAAACACCATGACCGATGATAATTTGCAAGGAGCTATGGTGGGTGAATCTGTAGCCAAACAGTGGAATCTAAAGCTAGGCGATACGATAGATATAATTTCAACGAAAACAAACAAAAAGTTTACATTAACTATTAACAATATTTTTCATAGTGGTGGTGCTGAAGATACGCAAATTTATGTCTCTTTACCAGTTGCACAAGATCTTGCCGATAAAAAAGGACTAGTTGAACGTGTTGAGGTTAGTGCATTAACAACCCCAGAAAACGAATTAGCTCGTAAAGCAGCACAAGATCCAAACAGTTTATCTAGAACAGAATGGGATACATGGTATTGCACTGCTTATATTAGCTCAATTGCATACCAGCTAGAAGAGTTAATGCCTGATGTACGTGTTAAAGCTATTATGCAAGTTGCTGAGTCAGAAGGATCTATTTTACAAAAAACACAATTACTAATGTTATTATTAACTATCTTATCATTGATTTGTTCGGCGCTTGCTATTTCGAATTTGGTTACTGCTAACGTTATAGAGCGCAGTACCGAAATTGGCCTATTAAAAGCGCTTGGTGCAACTAATACAGCTGTTGCAATGCTAATATTAACTGAAATCTTTATTATTGCTTTACTTGGTGGAGTTTTTGGTTACTTTATTGGTTTTGGTTTTGCGCAAATTATTGGTCATACAGTGTTTGGTTCTTTTGTTGAGCCTAAGATGATAATTATTCCTTTAGCCCTAATTATGGTGATCTTAATTACCTTTTTAGGTAGTTTACCAGCATTGCGTATTATGATGTTTTTGCGTCCAACTGATGTGTTACATGGTCGATAAGGTGAAAGGTAAGTCTCATGATCAATAAAAATAGGCGCTTTATAATTAAAACCGTGTTAAGTTCACTTATCCGACGCCGTTCTCGCATTGCCATCGCCTTGCTTGGCGTTGCTATTGGAGCAACGGTTCTTCTTGGTATGATCACACTTTGTTATGATATACCACGGCAAATGGGACAAGAATTCCGTTCTTATGGTGCCAATCTTCTACTACTACCTGCCAATAATCAATCAACGGTAGCAATGACAGAGGTTAATAAAGCGGTTACCTTTTTACCAGAAGATAAATTACTTGGTGTTACCCCATTTCGTTATAATTCAATTCGTAGTAATCAGCAACCTTATACTATTGTGGGGACCGACTTTAAACAAGTTGTAAAAACCAGTCCTTATTGGTCTATTGAAGGTTCAATACCACAAAATTCACATGAAATAATGATTGGTACTGATATTGCTAACTTTGCTAAATTAAACATTGGTAGCACTATGCCGATTTCCGGCAAATCTAAACAAGATTCTCGTTTTGATGAAGAACTCACCGTTACAGGTATTGTTAAAACTGGACGTTCCGAAGATAACTTTATTTTTGTTGATCTGCACGATTTAGAAGAATTACTTGAAGAAAGCGAGCAAGCCGAAGTTGTTGAAGTAAGCATTGCCGCCACAGAAACAGAATTAAAACAGTACATTGAAAAAATAAAAAAACAAATGACAACAGTTGAACCTCATTTAATTAAATGGGTGACAAAGTCAGAAGCATCTGTATTAGGCAAACTGTCCTCGTTACTCTATTTAGTTACTTTTGTTGTACTCGTTCTTACCATGATTTGTGTAGCTACCACTATGATGACAGTGGTAATGGAGCGTCGTAAAGAAATTGGTCTTAAAAAAGCGATAGGAGCCAACAATAAAAGTATTGCAAAAGAGTTTTTAGCTGAAGGATTAGTTTTAGGTGTTATTGGTGGCTTTATTGGGGCTATATGCGGGCTTATCTTTGCTCAAATTATTAGTACCAATGTGTTTGGACGTTCAATTATTATTGAGTTTTATCTGATCCCAACCACTATCATTATCTCAGTGATAGTAACGGTAATTGCGTGTTTAATTCCAGTAAAACGTGCTCTTGAAGTAGAGCCTGCGTTAGTATTACGCGGTGAATAGGATATAAAGTATGAATATGCTCGAAGTAAAAAATGTGTCTAAAATTTATGGTTCACTACATGCACTGTCTGAAGTAAATTTAACAGTTGAAGAAGGTAAATGGCTATCAATTATGGGACCTTCTGGTAGCGGTAAAACAACTTTGATGAATATCATTGGTTGTATGGATAAACCTTCACTTGGTTCAGTGATTTTAGACGGGCAAGATATTACTCAGCTTTCTTTGTCAGAATTAACCGAAATACGTCGAGATAAGATAGGTCTGATTTTTCAACAATTTCATTTAGTATCGTATTTAACCGCACTAGAAAACGTCATGCTTGCTCAATATTATCATAGTATGGTTGACGAAAAAGAGGCTATGCAAGCACTCGAACGTGTTGGGCTTGCTGCTCGAGCTAAACACTTACCTAGGCAGTTATCAGGTGGCGAACAGCAACGTGTTTGTATTGCTAGAGCATTGATTAACTATCCAAAACTGATTTTGGCCGATGAGCCAACTGGTAATTTAGATGAAAGCAACGAAGCGATGGTCATGAATTTATTACATGAGCTGCACAAAGAAGGCAGTACCATTATTGTAGTTACTCACTCACTAGAAGTGTCAAAACATGCACAAACCACTGTAGTACTAGAGCACGGCAAAGTTGCACGTGTAATTGATAATTAATCAACTGAAGGTTGTTATATATGAAAAACCGTCTTATTTCATCAAGTATTTTTATTATTATTGGAGTATTAATTATCTTATTTCCATTATATATATTGCCAGTTTGTCCTCTTCCAGATGTTGTAACCATGCCTGTTGATACATTGAATCACGCTAGTAGCGAGGTAGCACATAACGGGCATATACATAGTGGCGCAGGAAAAATCATGAAATGTTTTTGGACAGCAAGAGCTGAAATTGGCATTGGTTGTTTAGTGATAGCCATTGGTGCATTGCTACTAACTAGCCGTACTGCTTTTGTGCGAATGGGATTAAGTATGGCACTTGCGTGTATTTCTTTATTAGTAGCGGCTATACCAACAATTCTAATTGGTGTTTGCGGTAATGAAATGATGCGATGCAATATGGGATCTAAACCGGCCTTAGTTTTATTATCAGGTTTATTATTTATTGCCGCTGTTATTAACATCTATTACTTAAATAAAACAACGAAAAATTGATAGAGTTTTGTTAGCAAACAAAGACCACACTTATCTTTACCAGATATAGGTATAACATTTAAATCCAACAAGCAGGGAAGTCAATATGTGCGAAAAACCGATCACCATGGCAAATTTAGCATGGCGAAATATTCAGCGGCGACCGTTTAGAAGTTGCTGTTTGATTATCATCATTACGCTTTTTTCGGCAACGCTGTTTGGTGGAAGTATACTGATGAAAAATCTCAGCCTTGGTATTTCAGGCATGGCTAACAGGTTAGGTGCTGATATTCTTATTGTGCCTAATGGTTACGAAAAAAATATGGAAGTTGCCTTATTGCGTGGTGAACCGAGTACTTTTTATTTAAAAGTAGATTTGATTGATAAAATAAAAGGTATCAAAGGTATTGAGGCCATTTCACCTCAGCTATTTATTGCTTCATTAAATGCAGGATGTTGTTCGTCTAAAGTCCAATTAATTGGTTTTGAACAGCATACTGATTTTATAATTAAGCCTTGGTTACAATCACAACTTTCAGAGCCATTGACTGATAATCAAGTCGTTGTTGGTTCTAAAATTAGTTCTGATGTGGGCGATGAAATCTTATTTTTTAATCATCCTTTTAAAATTATTGCTAAAATGGATAGCACAGGGATGGGATTTGATACCTCTGTCTTTATGACTATGTCGGCAGCCCAATCATTAATGAAAAATGCAAAATTAATTGAAGGGGATGTCGACCATTTTGCTGATTATGCCTCGTCGATTTTCATTAAGGTCAATTCAGATTATCAACCTAAAGATATTGTTAATCAAATTATGCCCAGATACGCCATTGACTATAATATTGATTTTATTATGACCAAAGGTATGTTAAGTAATATATCAAAATGGTTAACTAGCTTTTCAACTATTGTATATAGCCTATCGGCTATTTTTTGGGTTTTAGCTATTATTGTGATTTTTGTGATATTTTCTTCAAGCTTAAATGAACGCAAGCGTGAAATTAGCTTATTACGAATATTAGGCGCTTCACGGCGTGATTTAGTTAAAATGTTGCTTCGTGAATCTTTAATAATTAGTGGATTAGGCGGAGTTAGTGGCATTGTTATCGCCTCGGTATTACTTTATGCATTTAGCTTATTGATCTGCCAATCTATTGGTTTGCCGTGTGTAAATATCTCAATATTTGATGCATTATTATATGCAATTGTTGTTTTTATTCTTACGTTAATTATAGGACCTTTATCAAGCTCCTATAGTGCCTTATCAATGACTAAATTTGATACTTATAGTACCCTTAGAGAGGGCGAATAATGTTACTGAATGTTAAAAACCTACGTAAAGATTACACAAGAGGGCAACAAACCTTTTCAGCTGTGAATAATGTTAGTTTTTCAATGGCAAAAGATGACTTTATATGCATTATGGGTAAATCAGGCAGTGGTAAAACCACTTTGCTAAATATGATTGCTGGTTTACTTACACCAACGCAAGGAAAAATCACTATTAATAATACAAATTTATTTGATCTTAATGATCAGCAAGTATCTGCCTTTCGTAATCAGCATATTGGTTATATTCCTCAAGGTAGCAGTTTACTACCTAATTTAACAGCAATTGATAATATTCGACTGCCTTTTTATTTAACCAAGCGAGAAAACCAAAATCCCTTAAATGAAGCTAAGAGGTTGCTTGAAAAAGCCAAAATAAGCCATTTGCAAGATGCATACCCAGCTAATATGTCGGGCGGTGAAATGCGCCGTATTGCGATATTGAGAGCACTGATTTGTAAACCACAAATGATTATTGCTGATGAACCAACAAGTGATCTTGATGAAGAAAGCGCTGCTGAAATCATGCAATTACTGACTGAAATTCATCAGCAAGGCACTGCGTTATTAATTGTCACTCATGATCATGATGTTGCCCGTTATAGCCAAAAAGTTATGAAAATGTCAGCTGGACGATTTATTGACTAATGGGTTTAGTTATTAACTGAATTGTTATATTAAAAGTGGATTACAACCCATGTCGATCATAATTTTATTGAGTTTTAATAATGGCAACCCAACTAATGAATTAATATCATCACCTTCAAGTTTATCAAACAGGGTGATGCCCAGTTCATCACATTTAAAACTACCAGCACATTGTAGTGGCTTCTCTTTGCTAATGTAAGCATCAATTTCTGAATCAGTTAAATGCCGAAAAGTCACCTTAAATGGTTCGCAAATAGTGATTTGTTGTTGTGTTTTGGTATTAATTACTGTCATCCCAGTATAAAAATAGAAAGCTTTACCACTACTTTGTCGAAGCTGTTTACGGGCATTATCAATTGTATGCGGTTTGCAAACAATATTACCGTCTAACACACCAACTTGATCAGAGCCAATAATTAAACTATCAGCAAACTGCATAGCTAATGATTGGGCTTTAAGTTTAGCTAGCCGAACCACCAATTGCTTAGCTGACTCACCTGCTAGTGGTATTTCGTCACAAATTGGTGGCATACACTCAAAAGGGATAGCTAATTTTTCAAGCACTTTTTTACGGGATACAGATGTTGATGCTAATATGATTCTCATTTTAATTATCTCTTAAAATCCAAGCAAAAGGGTGTTCATTAAACCCGATATGACCATTACGATCAACTACGTGTTCTAACTAGATTTTTATATTGGATTGATAAATAATATAGCGAACGTTGATCTCCATCATAAAATGAATAAAAAATAATTAAAGATTAAATTTAAAATTAGTATCATACTAGCTAGGTAAAACCTGTTTTAGTTTCGCTGAATATATAATCTAATCTATAACAAAGCAAGGAGGGAGTTATGTACAAAAAAATTTTAGTTCCTATCGATGTGCTTGAAGATGAATTAACTAAAAAAGTCATTCCACATGTAGAGTGCTTAGCCAAACTGTCTAATGCCCAAGTTATCTTTTTTCATACATTACCAGTCGCTTCAGCCATTGTGAATGTTTACTCATTTGGTTTTGACGAATTTAAGGATAAAGCTACAGTACAAACGGAAAAAGACTTGCATAAACTTATTGACTCGATTGATTTACCGCGTGAAAATGTATCCTTTTCTATTGCATTTGGTAATCCAAGGGATGAGATTCTCCGTTTAGCGGAAGAAATTCAACCCGATTTAATTATTCTAGGCTCACGTCGTCCTAATATCTCAACTCATCTTTTAGGATCTAATGCTTCTGGGGTGGTTCGTGGTGCTAAAACTTCGGTGTTAGTTGTTAGGTAGGATGATTAAGTTTTTTTGAAAAATTAAATAAAATTAGGTGAATATCCCAATGAATTCTTTTTAAATATTTAGAATTACAGGTTTCGGGTGTTATAAACTTCAGTGATCATTTCTATACGATGACAACACCCGAATTAAACCAGTTATACCACAGCCTTTAAAAACAATCTAAGGAGATATGTTTACATACCCAAGAGTAGCTTAAGTCATCGCTCGGTTTTAACATACTAGTTGTGAATTATTTAGGACATTGTAAAATCATGCCAAACATCTATGTTTAGCATACTAACATCGTATTAGTGCCCAGTACCCTCTAACGGCTATTTTGATATTCGGGTGGATTAGCTGTTTTCCAGCTCCGTCTATTAATGTTTTACAATAAAACAGCAGTGAATCTGTTTGTTGCGTTTAAAATCCAGCGAAAGGGTTTTATTATTAATTTCTTGATAGGTGAGCCCCAGATTCTGCATACCACTACTATCCATTTTAAAACTACGCTTATTGTTGGAGAAAATGATAGTATCATTAGGTCTTAACAGACGTTTTAAATCCGTCATCAATTTTAAGTGATCACGCTGAACATCAAAGGTATTATTCATGCGTTTCGAGTTTGAAAATGTGGGCGGAAAGATAAACATTAAATTGAATTGAATTGTTCATCAGCTTAAGATAAATAGAGCAAAACAATCCGCCTAAATTAATCGATGTTTTTACTCGTTAAATTATTTTTTTTAAATTGCGAATCATTTCTTTAAATAGATATAAGTGACGAGCAGAGTAAATTTAACGTATCAACAAAATATACAATCAATATTATTATGGAAAATAGTCAATCTTTTGTTTATTAATGATTCGAACCGTTAACTCTGTGATAGCGATGATGAGTGCCGAGCGTATCATTTGTTGATAGCGATTTTGGTAAATGGAAGATTTTAAAGTATTGACAATACCTGATTGTTTTACTTTTTCGTGTTGCGATTCCCAGCTTGGTGGTAATACCATATCATGTAATAAGCTAATAGGACCTAAAATTTCATCATCTAAATAAGTGTATTGTTTGTCGTCTAGCTCTAGTTCGTCCAAAACAGCAATCAGTAGCTCTATATCTTCGTAATCCTCACGAGAAATAATACCCAACACATAAAGCAGTTTTAGGCACACTGAGGTATCATTGAGAGGTCCATTTTTACCCACCAATGAGGGAATAACAAATTTAATGGCGTGAGGCTCTTTTCGGAAGACTTTAAGAATCAATTTGTTGACATTATCATTAATTAATTTAATGGCAACTTTTAGCAAGCTGTGAATATCAGCTTGCTGGTTGAGTTTTTCTAATATTATATCTTCTTGTAATATCGATTCTGACATTGAGAATTAGACAAATTGATGATCTTGCATTGCAGTATAAATTTCTTCAACCTTCATAACAATAGAATTATTAACGTCAATACCAGAGATTTCACAAAAAGCTTGTTTAACGCCTTTTTCAGTAATGAGTTTTTTTAGTTTAACTGCTTGCTCATCATCATTATTACGATAGTTAAGCGCAGCAGCAACTCCAATTAGTAAGTTAGTGTTTTTAACTTGATATTCAAAGGTGCCAAGTAATGGTTTTATTAAACGATCGTCTGCACCTAATTTACGAATTGGCTGACGCCCAACACGTGCAGTATCATCCTGTAAATAAGGATTTTCAAAGCGGGATAATATTTTTTCAATATATGCCATGTGTTTTTGCTCATCAAAATTGTAACGTTTGATAAGTACTAACCCGCTCTCTTCCATGGCTCCGCGTACAATTAAACGAATACGTTCATCTAGAATTGCATCACGTATTGTGCCAATACCATTATAAAATCCTAAATAAGCAGTTATTGCGTGACCAGTATTAAGTGTAAATAACTTACGTTCCACAAAAGCCATTAAATTATCAACGGGTTGCATGCCTTTAATGGTTGGAATAATGCCTACAAATTGTGTTTCATCAACAATCCATTCCGAGAAAGTCTCAACAGTCACTTCTAGTATATCGCCTGTTTTTGATGTTGCAGGTGGTACAATACGATCCACCGCAGAATCGACAAAACCGATATGGGTGTTTGTCCATTGCTGAATTTCTTCTGGTAGCGCTTTAAAGATTTCTTGTTTAAATTGGCTGGTACCTCGTACCATGTTTTCACAAGCAATAATATTAAGTGGCTTACTGTTACCTCGATTATGTCTTGCAATAATTCCTTGGGCAATCGTTGGAGCAATACGCGCTAAAATTTGTGGACCAACGGCAGTGGTGAGTAAATCAACGCTGGCAATATAATCGATCACTTCATTAGAGGTGCTATTAATTCCATCAACATTTTTAACTATTTCAGTTGTAGATTGCTCGCCAACAACATTTACCTGATATTCATGACGAGTGGCGATGGCATCAATAATTTCCTGATTGACATCCGCAAATGTAACTTGTACACCAGCATCGGATAGTAATTTGCCGATAAAACCTCGCCCAATGTTACCTGCGCCAAAGTGTAGTGCTTGCATAATAATAATCCTTAACTTTATAATTTAATTTTAAATATTTCACTCTATTTCCCGTGTAAAGTGGGAAATAGAAATAGGTTAACTTAGTATTGCTAAAACTTCTTCAATATTATTTGTCGTTGCTAATTTTGCAATAATAGTTTCATCATCTAATGCATTAGTCAGTTTTGCTATGACATCAAGATGTTCATTATTGTGAGCAGCAATACCAATCACAATTTTTGCTTTATCATCTTCTTCATCACCAAATTGGACCCCAGCAGGGTATTGGCAAAATACGATACCAGTTTTAATAACATCGTCTTTTGATTCAATAGTGCCATGTGGAACGGCTATTGATTCTCCTAAATAAGTTGATGTTAATTTTTCACGCTCTAGCATTGCTTCAATGTAAGTTGGTGTGACATAACCATTATCAACCAATTTTTGCCCTGCAAAACGAATTGCTTCTTCTTTATTTTTAGCGGTTAACCCTAAAAAGATATTTTGTTGTGATAATTTAAATAGGGGAATATTATCAGTCGATTGATTGCTTATAGGCACTGTTTCACTTGCTTCATTATTTGCTTGAGAGCTTAAAAGATCCGCCACGAGTTGGCTATATAATTGACTATCTAAAAAGTTAGTTAATGAAATATGATGTGCATTTGGTGCGTGTTGTTTTGCTCGATCGGTTAAGTCTTTATGTGTAATAACAATGTCAACATCATCAGGCAGATTATTAATTGCTACATTAGTGACAAAAATATCCAAATCTGCATCTTGAACTTTTTTGCGTAATACTCCTGCGCCCATAGCACTTGAGCCCATTCCTGCGTCACAAGCCACTATAATTTTTTTAACTTTAGTAAGATCAAGTGTACCATTTACAATTCCTTTTGATTCATTTTTCATTTCAGAAATATTCGATTTTGCCTCTTCAAGGCTTTTATCTGCTTCTTTGGTGGTTTTTAATAAAATAGCGGAAACGATAAAAGTAACCATTGTTGCTGCAATGACAGAAATAATTACGCCAAACATTGATGATTTTGGAGTGACCGCAAGAACGGCGATGATTGATCCTGGCGATGCTGGTGAACTTAAACCGGCACCAAATAGTGTTAAAGTAAATACTCCGGTCATTCCACCTAAAATCACTGCAATAATAAGGCGAGGGTTCATTAATACATATGGGAAATAAATTTCATGAATTCCCCCAAAAAAATGAATGATTGCTGCACCACTGGCTGAACTTTTTGCAGAACCTTTACCAAGCAACATATAAGCAAGTAATAAACCTAATCCAGGACCAGGATTTGCTTCGATTAAAAAGAAAATAGATTGAGAATGCTCTGCCGCTTGTTGAATACCTAATGGTGAAAATATACCGTGGTTAATTGCATTATTTAAGAAAAGAATCTTGGCAGGTTCAATAATAATTGAAGTTAAAGGTAGTAAGTTATGCTCAACTAAGAAATTAACAGCAAGAGTTAATTTACTTGATGCAACAACGACAGAAGGTCCAATTGCAAAAAAAGAAAGCAACGCAAGTAGCATGCCAATAATACCAGCTGAAAAATTATTGACTAACATTTCAAAGCCACTTTTGACTTTTCCG
Organism: Gilliamella sp.; assembly: GCF_024104075.1. Classification (NCBI taxonomy): domain Bacteria; kingdom Pseudomonadati; phylum Pseudomonadota; class Gammaproteobacteria; order Orbales; family Orbaceae; genus Gilliamella; species Gilliamella sp. The sequence continues at coordinate 33,138 of NZ_JAGGHR010000020.1, forward strand.
TCTATGGTTTTATCAAATTGTTTTATTACCCAGCCACCAAGTGGTCCGACTATCATAGCACCTAAGAACATCGGAATATCTGCACCAACAATGACCCCCATTGTCGTAATTGCACCGACAACGGCGCCTCGTTCACCGTGAACTAATTTACCGCCAGTATAACCAATCAACAGTGGTAATAAGTAAGTGATCATCGGGCTAACTAACTTGGCAATGGTTTCGTTTGGGTACCAGCCCGTTGGAATAAAAATAGCGGTAATAAATCCCCAAGCAATAAATGCGCCGATATTTGGCATGACCATATTACTTAAAAATCGTCCAAAATTTTGAACTTTTAATTTGATGTTTGAACTTGTCATAATATAAAACTTTCCTTATTGATTGTATAATCATCATGCTGTTATTGTAGAAGGATTTAGTTATTCAATTCATTAAAAAAAATTGATAAGTGTGATGAGTATCACATTGTTAAAATGGGTCTATTTTTTGTTTTTGTGATTAAGATCACTCTTCTGGAAGGTGGTAAGAGAAAAATATACTAAAACGTATAGTTTCCTGAAACTTTTTTACAAGATTGAATTTTATTATTAGTGATTACTGCTTATATATTATTTAGCAAATCAAACCCAGCTGAAATGGTTTAATTTTGATTAAAAATGCTCAGTAAAGTTTTTAATTTTGTTGAATGTTTTATTTTGTCATAATTTTAATAAATTAACCGCCTTATGGCGGTTTGTGTTTATTGATGTTTTACAATAAAACAGCAGTGAATTTGTTTATTGCGCTTAAAATCAAGCGATAGCGTTTTATTGGTAATTTCTTGATAGGTTAACCCTAGGTTTTGCATACCGATACTATCCATTTTAAAACCACGCTTATTATTCGAAAAGATAATTGTTCCATTAGGGCGTAACAAGCGTTTTAAATCGGCCATCAATTTTAAGTGATCACGCTGAACATCAAAGGTATCGTTCATCTGTTTCGAGTTTGAAAATGTCGGCGGATCGATAAAAATTAAATCGAATTGATTATCAGCTTGAGATAAATAGAGCAAACAATCCGCCTGAATTAATCGATGTTTTTTACCTGTTAAACCATTTTGTTTTAAATTACGATCTGCCCATTCCAAATAGGTGCGAGACATATCGACCGTGGTGGTTGATTTTGCTCCGCCAAGTCCAGCATAAACCGTTGCACTACCTGTATAGGCAAATAGGTTTAGAAAGTCTTTGCCTGCACTCATTTCACCAATCATTTTTCGTGCTAAGCGATGATCTAAAAACAGTCCTGTATCTAAATAATCGGTCACATTAACCCAAAATGCGGTTTTGCGCTGATTAATCGGGTATTCATGGACTAAAAAATAGTCCTGTTTTTGTCCTAGCTTTTGGTATTGCTGTTTGCCTTTTTGCTTTTCTCTTGTTTTTAATACTAACTGATCGGCGGTAAGCTCAAGCACTGACATGGTAGCATTTATAGTATCAAAAAGCCGTTGGCGAGTTTTTTGTGGATCGATGTTTTTCGGCGCTGCGTATTCTTGCATCACTATTTTATCTTTATAACGATCGATAGCGACATTGTATTCAGGCAAATCTGCATCATAAAGTCGATAACATTCCAGTTGTTCTTGAGCAGCCCATTTTTCTAACTTTTGTTTATTTTTGCGTAATCGGTTAGCAAAATCAGCCGCAGGCATAGTAAAATTTGTGATTGCTTCTTCAGTATTACGCTTAGCAATGACATAATTTTTTTGTATACAGTCGAGAGGGCCATTTTTTGCTTTGAATTGTCTTTCTGCTCTCATTTGTAAGCAATCTAACAATTGTGGCGCACCGCTAAATAATGATAAACGCCATCCACCAAAATTTTGTTTGATTTGTCGACCAAGTGCCGTATGCAAAGCAATAAGCGCAGGTTCGCTTTCTAAGCGTTCTCCATAAGGTGGATTACTGATGATCATGCCTACCGTTTCAGTTGGCAATGGATTGGTCAGTTGTGTCACATCTTGCATCGAAAATGTAATTAAATCCTCCACACCTGCTTGAAGAGCATTTTGTTTAGCTCGTTCAAGTACCGTCGCATTATTATCATAACCGATAAATGCAGTGTTTGTTTTAGATACGTTATGTTTTGCGGTGAAAAGCAATTCGTTCCACAATGTCGGGTTAAAGCCTTTCCAAGCAAAAAATCCCCACTGTTTACGATGTAAACCAGGAGGGATTTGTGATGCGATCATTGCCGCTTCAATTAGTAATGTACCTGAACCACACATCGGATCGAGCAATGGCTCAGTTATTTTCCAACCAGAACGCATAATAATAGTTGCCGCTAGGCTTTCTTTTAGTGGGGCTTTCCCTGTTTGCTCTCGATAACCACGCTCATGTAAACTATTACCACTTAGATCTAAAGATAGTGTGACACGGTTTTTATTTAAATAAGCATGAAGTCGAATATCGGGATCTTGTTTTGCTACATTAGGACGTTCATTAGTATGACGCAAAAAGTGATCAACAATCGCATCTTTGATCTTTAGCGCACCATATTGACTATTACGGATAAACTCGTTTACGCCAACAAAATTAATCACGAAAGAGTTATCAACAGCAAAAATATCTGGCCATTTAATATTAAACACACAAGAGTACAGATCCAAATCGCTATAGATGTCGAACTCGGCAATAGATAGAAAAATGCGAGATGCCAAACGCGACCATAATAATGATTGATATAGCGTTTTGTCATCGGCATCAAAATAAACACCACCTTGCGCAATTTTACAATTAATTGCACCAATTTGTTCTAACTCTTTTTTTAATAACTCTTCAAGCCCACGAGACGTGCTGGCAAATAGCGTTTTCATGCATAACTCACTTAACAATAAAATTGTTGGCATTATACCGACTAATTGCAATAGTGGGAAATAAAGGCTGATATTAGTTAGATGAATATTGGGGTAGTTTATTAATAATCAGAAAAGTTTGGCGGTAATGAAAATTAATGTTAGTTTAGTAGAAGAATTAAAATGTAATCTAATAAAGCATCAAGATATTTATAATATGACGCCTATTGAATTTAAACACGATAACAGGCAGTGTAATTTTCTACGTGAGTTTTGTGCTAAAAATTTGGTATTTACAGTAGCTTTTGAGATATCCACATAATTAATAAAATTGCCTGTTTCAGTTGCGTTTGTTATTTCTTTTCAAAATCTATAATATGAATTATCAAATTTTTGCAAAGCATCAATTAGAATTCTTTAACCCTGCCATTGGTTTTCCTTTATGAGAATAACTTCATTTATATTTTTCATAAAAATCGTTATATATCTCAACTATATCTTTATTCTCACTCTTTTTACATTTGTTAATAAAAGAGTTTTTTAACTCTTTGTAATTCAATTCTAATAGCAATTCTGCAATTCTTCTATATATGAAATCATCAGAAGAATCGAGATATTTTAAAACCATTTTTGGTAGTGTTTTCTTTACAATATTATTATGTCTATATTTGAATAATATATCTCTAGCTATTGGAATATGATCTATATTGCCGCCTATTGATATTTCTATGACAATAGGAATTAAATTATCTAGCTCTTTGTCGTCAAAATCTTCATCTCTTACAAACCTTAGTGCTGTTCCTTGTTCTGACAGAATTTTAAGAGCAAATAATAATTGATCAAAATACAGATTTGATTTTTTGAAGTAGTATTTAGCTGAAAATAATTTTTTTTCAGACTCTTTTAAGCGGAGCCATTCTATAGAATATTTGTCTTTATCTTTCATTTTTTATTGCTACACAGCATGGAACAAAATAACTTTTCAAAATCATTCGTAGATTTTTATATTGTCTGAAAAATTTGTTGCCATCCAACATAATTTTTTGCTTGAGTCAGGTAAAGTATGCAGAAATGGATAGCAGAATTAGTTTATAGTATCCAATTTTTAAATATTACAGTTCTATCGAGAATAACATAACATTATCCGAAGTTGTAAAAAATGATATATAGCTGTTTATTTCGCATGTGCCAGATGTTTCTATAAAAATAATATCTCTTCCTAGTGACAAAACTAAAATACCTGTATCTTCACAAGATATCACTTTAGCCTTGAAAAACATGTTGTTATTAATTAAATAAAAGCCATACCCAGGTATTTTTTCAAGAGTTATATTCTTACCCCACTCAAAAAAATCATCGATTTCTAATTCAATATTATAATATGTGTTTGATAATGATTTACTATTGTCCCAAATCGCAACACCACATCCTAAATCAGATTTGAACTCTACTAAATTCTCGTCTATTTTACTTACTAAAGTAATTTTCATTTTTTTATGGTATTTAATAACTCTATTATTAGTATTCATTACATTATCAACAAGATCGGAATTACATGTTTATTCATGATAATGGTGTTTTGTTTGCTTGCTTGCTATTTATTTCATGATTGCTATAACAAATACATTATTTTGCATCATGGGACGTGATTCTATCATAATTTGGTAAGCTCTTTCTAGGATGCTTGCTTATTTGAATAAAAACTTAATTTAAATGCAAATTGATATCATAAGGTGTAATAGTCTTTATTTGTAGGATTTACTAGCGTTATTTACAGTAATTTGAGAAGCTACTGTAAGGAATATACATAAGAAAACAAAACTAACGCCTTGTTAAGCTATTTGCCTGAGGTAGAATTTAACAAATAGCTACCCCTTAATTTTGTTGTTTGAACAGGTGTGGTCATTCCACACTACATAGACCGCCATTTAGTGTGTAATACATTAAAACAAGCCTTATTTCGGCGTCAATTTCCTAAAAATGTACTCATTCATAGTGACCAAGGAAGCCAATATTGCAGTGCTGATTTCAAGCAATTATTGTTACAATATGGACTAAGGCAAAGCATGAGTCGAAGAGGCAACTGCTTTGA
>NZ_JAGGHR010000021.1:0-35251 GCF_024104075.1 Gilliamella sp.
ATGGTTGTTTTTTGCTGAATTATTATAACTCACATCATGCCGTCTAAAAAATAATCACGAAAGATCAACACGCCCTACTAATTTTAACCTTAATTAGTTAAAAACAGTTTAAGCGAAGGATTATGTGTTTCGTTGTGGAAACCATAATCGAGTTCAGTTAGGTGTTGATTAAACTGGTTAAGGGTTGATTCGTCGATTTCAAACGCAGCAAGTACACGCCCATAATCGGTACCGTGGCTACGATAGTGGAACATTGATATATTCCAATTAGTCCCTAACGTTTGTAAGAATTTAAGCAACGCTCCTTGCGATTCAGGGAACTCAAAACTGTATACTTGTTCTTGAAGCGGTTTGCAAGGTTTGCCACCAATCATGTAGCGTACATGTAGTTTTGCCATTTCGTCTTCGGTTAGATCCACTACAGGGTATTTTGCAGCAGCAAGTTCTTGCATAATTTCATCTTTTTCTTCACTTTTCGAGATTTTTATTCCCACAAAAATACAAGCAGATTTTTCATCATGATAGCGGTAATTAAATTCGGTTACTGCGCGTCCACCTAATAGCTGACAGAAACTTAAAAAACTGCCTTTCTTTTCTGGAATGGTGACTGCTAATAGCGCTTCACGTTTTTCGCCTAATTCACAGCGTTCTGATACATAGCGCAAGCTGTGGAAGTTTAAATTAGCGCCTGACAGTATATGAGCAAGTTTTTCACCACAGATGTTATGCTGATCGACATATTTTTTTAGTCCAGCTAATGCTACTGCGCCAGATGGTTCAGCTATTGCACGTACATCGTCAAATAAGTCTTTCACTGCCGCGCAAATTTCGTCGCTATTCACGGTAATAATATCATCAATATATTGTTGGCAAAGTCTGAATGTTTCATCGCCAATTCGTTTGACAGCAACGCCTTCAGCAAAGAGTCCAACACGCTCTAAATCAACAGGGTGACCTGCATCTAATGCAGCTTTTAAGCAAGCTGAGTCTTTAGGCTCAACAGCAATAACTTTGATTGATGGCATGATTTGTTTGATTAATACTGCAATGCCTGCGGCAAGCCCACCACCACCAACAGGTACAAAGATTCGGTCGAGTTTAGCATTTTGTTGTAATAGTTCCATAGCAATACTGCCTTGCCCAGCAATTACTAATGGATGATCAAATGGTGGAATAAAGATGCGATTTTGTTCTTTAGCCAGTTCCATTGCTTTGGCTTTGGCTTCGTCAAAGTTGGCACCATAAAGTAATACTTCACCACCAAAACTTTTTACAGCTTCAACTTTGATATCGGCAGTTGTTAGTGGCATAACAATTAAAGAACTGATGCCTAATTTTGTAGCCGAAAAAGCCACTCCTTGCGCATGGTTGCCAGCCGACGCAGCAATAACGCCGCATTTGCGTTCTTCTTCACTTAAGCTGGCTATCATGGCTTGTGCTCCACGGATTTTGAAGCTGTGGACGAGTTGGCGGTCTTCGCGTTTGACAAAAACTTGATTGTGTATTCTTGCCGATATTTTTTCCATTTTTTCAAGTGGAGTTACTTCTGCCACATCGTATACGGCGCTACAAAGCGTTGCTTTTAAATAATCTGCACCAGTAAGTTGAGTATTTTCTTGTTTCACAATTAGCCACCTAATTTACTTTTATCTCGTACGGCACCTTTGTCTGCGCTTGTTGCTAAACTGGCGTAAGCTTTAAGCGCAAATGAGACGTAACGATCTCGATTATGAGGCGTAAATGCTTTTTCACCTCGTTCTAGTTCTGCAACTCGTCGACGTTCAAGTTCAGAAGTTGGGACATCTAGTACTAATTTACGATTTGGGATATCAATATCAATAATATCACCATCACGAACAAGACCTATAACGCCGCCATTTGCTGCTTCAGGAGAAATATGACCAATCGATAAGCCAGAGGAACCACCAGAAAAACGTCCATCTGTTATCAATGCACATTTTTTGCCTAGACCCATGGATTTTAAATAACTGGTTGGGTAGAGCATCTCTTGCATACCCGGTCCGCCTTTTGGTCCTTCATAAATGATGACAACGACATCACCTTCAACCACTTTGCCTCCTAATATGCCATCAACAGCATCTTCTTGGCTTTCAAATACTTTTGCTGGACCTCGGAAAATTAAATTTTCAGCAGCAACGCCTGCGGTCTTAACAATTGCGCCATCTTGTGCAACATTACCATAGAGTGTTGCAAGTCCACCGTCTTGACTATAGGCGTGAGCTTTATCACGAATACAACCATTTACACGGTCATCGTCAAGTGAATCCCAATAGCAATCTTGTGAAAAAGCTTTAGTGGTGCGAATGCCTGCAGGTCCACTACGATACATTTTTTTTACTGCTTCGTCGGTAGTTTGAGTTATGTCGTATTTGGTGAAAGTTTCTTGTAATGTTAGTCCTAGAACGTTGTGAACATTGCGATTTAGTAATCCTGCTTTATCTAGTTCTGACATAATTGATACAACGCCACCAGCTCGGTGAACATCTTCCATATGATATTGCGCTGTACTTGGCGCTACTTTACATAAATGTGGGACTTTTCGCGATAATCTATCTATATCTGACATGGTAAAGTCGATTTCGCCTTCTTGTGCGGTGGCTAACAAATGTAATACGGTGTTAGTCGATCCCCCCATAGCAATGTCTAATGACATAGCATTTTCGTATGCCGCTTTTGTTGCAATTGAACGAGGCAGGTAAGATGCATCATCATGTTCATAATAGCGTTTGGTGATTTCAACAATGCGTTTAGCTGCATTTAAAAAGAGTTGTTCACGTTGTTTGTGAGTGGCAATAAGTGAACCATTGCCCGGCAGCGAAAGCCCTAAAGCTTCGGTTAAACAATTCATCGAGTTAGCGGTAAACATGCCTGAGCAAGAACCACAAGTAGGGCAGGCAGATTCTTCGATGGTTTTGCTATCTTCATCGCTAACATTTGGGTTAGCACTTTGAATCATTGCGTCAACTAAGTCTAATTTAATGATTTGGTCAGATAGTTTGGTTTTGCCTGCTTCCATCGGTCCACCTGAAACAAAAATGGTTGGGATATTTAAACGAAGCGAAGCCATTAACATTCCCGGTGTGATTTTGTCGCAGTTAGAAATACAGATCATGGCGTCGGCACAGTGTGCATTAACCATATACTCGACAGAATCAGCAATGAGTTCTCTTGAAGGAAGTGAGTAAAGCATTCCACCATGTCCCATGGCAATACCATCATCAACTGCGATTGTATTGAACTCTTTGGCAATGCCACCCGATGCTTCAATTTGTTTGGCAACTAGTTGTCCAATGTCTTTTAAGTGGACATGTCCTGGTACAAATTGTGTGAATGAGTTAACCACCGCAATGATGGGTTTACCAAAGTCTTCATTTTTAACGCCAGTTGCACGCCATAATGCGCGGGCACCAGCCATGTTTCTACCCTCGATCGAGGTTGCTGAACGATATTTAGGCATTTCCTGCTCCCAATTTTATGCAAGTAACCGTGTTTAACGGTTTGTAGTTTTTAATATTAATCACCAAGTTAAAAAGTCATCCGCCAACATAGTTGGCGGATTTTTGATTTTATTTATTATTTAACAAGATCTAACCAACCATATTTATCTTCAGTTTTACCATTAAATAAACCAAAGAATGTTTGTTGGATTTGTTTGGTGATTGGACCACAACGGCCAATGCCAACTTGGATGCGGTCAACACTGCGCACAGGTGTGATTTCAGCTGCAGTACCTGTCATAAAGACTTCATCTGCCAGATAAAGTGATTCGCGTGATAGTGTTTGTTCTCGCACTTCAATACCAATATCACGTGCTAGCGTTAATACTGCATCACGTGTAATACCAGGTAGCGCCGATGACGATAAAACCGGAGTGTATAAAATGCCATCTTTAATAATAAAGAGATTTTCACCAGCACCTTCAGATAAGTGACCATGAACATCTAACGCAATACCTTCTTGGAAGCCATTTGCTCTCGCTTCAGAACCAATTAATAATGATGATAAATAGTTACCACCAGCTTTAGCAGTGGCAGGAATTGTATTTGATGCAACGCGATGCCAAGATGAGACCATTGCATCAATACCTTGGTCTAATGCTTCTTCGCCTAGATAAGCCCCCCATGGAAATGCAGCTATCATAACATCGGTTTTATAACCCTCACGTGGGTTAACGCCCATACCCACATCACCAATAAAGACTAATGGGCGAATATAAGCGCTTTTTAAATTATTTTTTTTAATGGTTTGACGTGTAGCTTCCATGATTTCATCAAGAGAATAAGGTACAGGGAAACGATAAATTTTTGCTGAATTTAACAGCCGTTGTGCATGTTCTTTGTGGCGAAAAATGGCAGGACCTTTATGGGTGTCATAACAACGTACACCTTCAAATACTGAAGTTCCATAATGTAAAGCATGTGACATTACATGAACTTTTGCATCTGCCCATGGAATCATGTCACCATTCAACCAAATATAATCAGATTTTGCTGTAGAACTCATTTTGTTTCCCTCTTTATTTTTCAATTTGTTAAGCATGTACTTTGCTTTCGGTATTTTTGTTTTAACGGTCAAGCATTATACTACACTTATTTGTTTATTTAACTGTTAAATTGTTTGCCATCTTTGATTTAAGTTATTATTTAATAATAAGTTGTTTGAGATTATTATTACTCAATTACTATTACATCTTCTAATTTTGCTACTTGATTTTGTAGTGTCGAAAACGCTCTTTCGGTGGTTAATATTAATGTCATAATTAGTATGTTGTTTTCAACTGTTTGCATTTGCATTGATTTAATATAACCACCCCGATGACGGATAACCCGTAATATACGTTCAAGTGCCCCCAATTTGTCATAAGCTTTTATGACTAATTGGTATTGTGTTTGTTCGTTCATTGCTTACTCCTCACAACTTCTATCTAGCATGTTTTCGTTTGCTGCTCCAGGTGGTACCAGTGGCCATACGTTTTCTAATTCATCTATGCATACATGTAAAAGATAAGCACCTTTTGAATTAAAAAGGTTATCGAGCGCAGTATCGATTTGTGACTTTTTGTTGATAGTTTGCCCAGGTATATCAAATGCTTTAGCTAGCATTAAAAAGTCGGGATTATCTGATAAATTTGTTTCGCTGTATCTTTCGTTAAAAAATAATTCTTGCCATTGGCGAACCATACCTAGGCGTTGGTTATCAATTAATACGATTTTTATTGGCAATTTTTTACGTTTTATAGTGGCTAATTCTTGGACATTCATCATGAAAGATCCATCACCTGATACACAAATTACACAGTCATTGGGTCTTGCCATCTGTGCGCCAACGGCCGATGGTAAACCAAATCCCATTGTGCCAAGTCCACTTGATGTAATAAAGTTTTGAGGGTGGTTAAAGCGCATATGTTGTGCTGTCCACATTTGATGTTGTCCAACATCAGTAGTGACAATAGTATTGGCTGATTTTCGCTCAGAGATAGTTTTTAATAAAGTTGGCGCATAAATAGCTTCACCGGGGTGATCATAACGAGTTGGATGTTGTGCTTTTAATTGATTAATTTTTTTATGCCATTTATCAATTGAAACTGATTGATTTATTCGTGGTAAAACTTGCTTTATATCGCCTTGTAATCCTAAATGGCTTTGGCGTAATTTGTTGATTTCAGCTTGATCGATATCAATATGAAGTACTTTAGCATGTCGTGCAAATTCATTAAGATTGCCGGTAACCCTGTCATCAAATCGTACTCCTAGGGCAATTAGTAGGTCACACTCTTGCACTGCTAAATTGGCTGCTTTTGCTCCATGCATGCCCACTAATCCTAAATAATAGGGATTATTAATATCGGCAACACCAAGCCCTTTTAATGTTGATACACTTGGAATTTGTGTTAATTCCATAAAGTTTCTAAGTTCGGATATTGCGCCTGAAAGCCCAACACCTCCACCAATGTAAAGCATTGGTTTTTGGGCTTGGGTGATCATTTGTTTGGCTTGTTTTATATCATCAGGCAAGATTGGGTATAGTTGAGTTTTATTCTGTGTAATTTTTAATGAGGATGGTGTTAAATAGTTATGATAATCTAGGTTTGCAAGCTGTATATCTTTGGGAACATCAATTAATATTGGTCCAGGTCTTCCCGAATTAGCTAAGTTAAACGCCTCTTCTAATATATTGGGTAAATCGTGTGCATCATCGATTAAATAACTGTGTTTGGTGCAAGCTAGAGATAATCCCAAAACATCAACTTCTTGAAAAGCATCTGTACCAATAAGCTTGGTTGGTACTTGACCAGTTATAGCAACAATCGGCACTGAATCAATCAAAGCATCAGCAAGACCTGTAATGATATTTGTTGCACCAGGACCCGAGGTGGCAATGCAAACACCAGTTTTTCCTGTTGCACGAGCATAACCAATAGCCGCCATGGCAGCACCTTGTTCATGACGACATAGTACATGTTCAATACCCCCGTCATAAAGTGCATCGTATAGAGGCATAATTTGTCCACCAGGATATCCAAAAACGATGGTTACGCCTTTTTCTTTTAAGGTTTTTACTATCCACTGTGTTCCTAACATTTATTCCTCGCTTGTACTTTACCTATCCATTAACCATAAAAAAACCCCCGCTTTTTGGGAGCGGGGGTTTTCTGATTTATGTATAAACATATTTTTTATTCAAAAACGCCCCCGCGCAGGAATAATGACCACGCTGACAATAATATTGATGAGGACGATTTTGAGTAAAAATTTCATAATGTTGGATGATTAAATTTTTATCATTTTTTAAAATATTTTTAACAAAATACTCGTTTTTAAAAAAAGTGCAACAGTTTTTTATTGCTTTTGCTATTTAGCACAAATAGTTTGTGAAAAAGTTTCAGGAAACACTGTGTTTTAGTATAAAAATATCGGTTTTAATAGTTTGGTCTGATGTTTTTGCAATGTCAGTGTATAAAAAATAAATATAAGTAATATAAAGAAATATCAAATATTTAAAAAAAGATATCAGTATGAAAATATTGCAACTAATTATTTTTGTTATTTTTAAATTGGTTTTAATAAACTTTGATAACGCTAAAAAACTTCACAAGATACATCTACCGCAGATTGGGAAAATGGTGATCTTAATGATTCTCAAAGTTCAGTCAATGATCCAATCCTTCAAAAATTACTTAACGCATATTGTGAAAATAGTAATGAGATGAATGAGCTTAAAAAATTTTCTAAATGGTGTTAACTATCACTACGATATAAATAATAAAAAAATCATAATAATTTATCTAAAATCAATATGTTGTAAATAAAAGCAATCTGTTTTTTAAATTTTCTTTTACTAGCTTCGTATATGTTAATTTGATACACTTAGTTCAGTGCAAGATTATGCAATATTTAAGGTTTCGGCTTTACTAATTTCAATGACCTCACCAAGCCAATCATAGAAAGCCGCCTTTGTTTATTATTAGCCTCACTTTTTTGTTTGTTTAAAAATCTTTGGGGATGATATTGAGCAATGCTATTAAGTTTAAAAAAGAATATTCTAATTTTTGTTGTCAGTAAATATAATTTATTGAATTAATTAGTTATTTTAAAGATTAAAATAGGTTTATCAATAGGATTTTGTGATTATTAATTGATTTCATTTAAGTTATATCGAATTTGTTTTCAAATACATGTTTAACTTAGGAGAAAATTATGAGCAAACAAATCTATAATCCACTTACCAAATATCATCATGATAAGTTCCCAAAACAAACACAAGTTGCACCAGCTTTACAGTGCGAAATGAATCCAATTCCTGATTGTGGAGAAAAAAGCTATCAAGGCCATGGCCGCTTAGAAGGACGTAAAATGCTTGTTACTGGTGGCGATTCTGGTATTGGTCGGGCGGCAGCGATTGCTTATGCTAAAGAAGGTGCTGATGTAGCAATAAATTACCTTCCTTTCGAGCAAAAAGACGCGGAAGATGTTGCTAAGGTTATTCAAGCGGCTGGGCGCAAAGCTGTATTGATCCCCGGTGATTTGAGTGACGAGACTTTTTGTAAAAAATTAGTTGAAGAGGCACACCATCAATTAGGTGGATTGGATAATTTGACATTGGTTGCTGGTAAGCAGGTTGCTGTTGAAGATATTATGGAACTTACTACCGAGCAAATTAAGAAAACCTTTGAAGTTAATGTGTTTTCGCTTTTTTGGTTAACTAAAGCGGCTTTAGGTTACTTAAAACCAGGATCAACCATTATTACAACTTCATCTGTTCAGGCTTATCAACCTAGCAGTAATTTATTAGATTATGCTTCAACTAAAACAGCTATTATTGCATTTACACGTGGATTAGCTAAACAATTAGGTCATAAAGGTATTCGTGTAAATTCTGTTGCCCCAGGTCCAGTTTGGACTCCATTACAAATTTGTGGAGGTCAACCAAGTGACGCTATTCCTGAATTTGGTAAACAAACTCCTTTACAACGAGCTGGTCAACCTGTTGAACTTGCTGGTGTTTATGTGCACTTAGCATCTGAAGAATCAAGTTATACAACTGGCGAAACTTATGGTGTTACAGGTGGTATGCATATTAACTAATTGATATTTGTTATAGTAAAAGAGTTTATTTAAACTCTTTTACTATTAACATTAGATAAAATTAACTTTTATAATAAAATGGTTATTATGAGTTAATTCATGGTAGTTAAAAAATTAAATAAAAAAGGAATAAAAATGAAACTTTTTAAAATGATCACTTTAGTAGTGTTAGGGCTTTTTTTAGTCAATTGTGATAATTCAAAATCAAAAACTGATGATATTGAACAACAAGCCAAACAAACAAGTTCAGAAGTAAGTGACAAGGCCAATCAAACAGGTGCAGAAATTAGCGATAAAGCCAATCAATTAAGCTCAGAAATTGGTGATAAGGCTAGCCAATTAAATGCAAAAATTGAAGACCAAGTTAAGCAAGTAAGCTCAGCAATTAGTGATAAAGCTAAAGATTTGTATGAACAAACAAAATCAGAAAAAGATGAGATGCTTAATAAGATTGAAGAAGGTAATTATAATGTTGCTCAAGGTTTGATGATCAAGGCGATTAAAACAAAATTACCTGCAACAATTGATTCGAGTGTAACTTTAGTTGATGTATCGTCAGATAGCAATGCAATTAATTATAAATATATTGTGAATAATATCACTAAAGATGCATTACAGGCTAAAACTAATCAAAAAAATTTACAGGATAAATTGGTTGCGTTTTATTGTGGTGATGATTCTAGCATGAAGACTTTAAGATTAGTATTCCCTAGAGGAGCTAACCATAATTATTATATCAATGACGATAAGGTATTTTCAGTAGATGTAAAACCAAGTGATTGTGATGATGATGATTAAATATATTTTTATTAATTTGAATAACTAGTTAAATTTTATTAATATAAAAGGGCTGATTGAAGCCCTTTTTATTTTGGACGCTCTTTCTTAATAGTGTTCATTTACAGCTCTTTTAAAGGTTAATTAATATTATTATTACTGTTTTTGTATTTTTATAGTTTTATCTTTTAAAAGATATCAAGTAGTGATGAATTAGCTTAGGTAGGATTGAATATGAAAGGCATGAAAGTAACATTTGTGATGTTAATGGGGATAATATTATTTGGTTTTAACAATTCAGAAGCAAAAGTTATAGGTACTCAGCGAACTGGTATTCAAGAGAATATGGATATTGTTGAAAGAGGACAAAATATTATTGCTCAATCAACACCTGAAAAAATTAAAGAATTTAATGAGCAAAAAGATGGTGATTATAGTTTTGCTCAAGATTCGGTTGTTGCAGGTATAAAAGAAAAGTTACCCATTGTGATTGATAAATTTACGATGTTCAATGACATATCAAAAGATAACAATAAACTTATTTATAAATATATTATAAAAGGTTTGCCTAAAGATGTGATATTGCTAAAGCAAAATCAGCAATCTGTATTAAACACGATAGTTACTTTATATTGTGGTAATGACCCAAATGTTGAAGCGTTGAAACTCATATTCCCAAATGGAGTAAGTCATAATTATTATCTTGAAAATGAGAAAATTATGTCGTTTGATTTGAAACCGAGTGATTGTGATTCTAAATAACCATTAATCAACTTAAAAAATACTAGAAACCATCAGCACTAAATGGGTGGGGGCTTATTAAAGCTTACTTTTTGTTTTAAATTGTAAATTTTTTATGTACTTTTCTCACTGATATTTTACAATTTATCGACCACTTTTTAAATAAGTGGTCGATATGTAATTTATAAAATTTACTCAAAGGAATAATAATGAAAAGTTTAAAAACAGTGTCAGCAATTTTGATAAGCTTGGTTCTTTGTAGTTGTGATAATTCAAAATCTGATGCTAATAAAGCTGTTGGTGATTCTTCAAAAAATACTGAATTAAGTCGTTTGCAAGAAACTATTATTAACGAAGCAAAAAAAATGCTTCCAGTTAAAGTTGATGCAAAAACTAATTTGATTGATATAACTAAAGATAATGATTTAATTAATTATAAATATGTAATTGATAGTTCAAAAGATGAGGTATCAATTCCTGATACTCAAAAAATGACGACAGAAAGTCTAAAAACACTTTATTGTAGTAATAGCTCACAAGTTAAACAACTTAGGGATGCATTCCCAAATGGTGTTAGTCATAATTATTATATAAATGATGAGCAATTATTTAGTGTTAAATTGACGCCAGCTTCTTGTACTGCTAACTAAAGTAGTTTGTTTTAATTTTTGATATAATTTATTAATGTGATATAAAACAGGGTGATTTACCCTGTTTTTTTTGAGTTATTCTAGTTCTTTACCTTTTGTTTCGGGTATTAAAAATACAAATGCAGCCGCTGATAATAAATAAGCAGCAGACAGTAAAGCTAATGCGTAGCTAATTGAATAAACAGTAGCTAAATATGCAATTAAAACTTGCGATATTCCTGCAATTCCTCGACCTACATTGAAAATAATATTTTCAGCACTTGAACGGGCATCTGTTGGGTAATGTTCAGCAAGCAATGCACCATATCCGCCCATCATGCCATTTACAAAAAAGCCAATTGCTGAACCAAATATGATTAATATAAACATATCAGTTTGATGAAAATAAAACCAAATTGAAACTGCCGAAACGAATAAAAATAGGATATAAGAAGGACGGCGACCAAATTTATCACATAACCAACCAAAAATTAAGATCCCTAATGACATACCAATTGTTGTTGAAATGGTCCAGAACATTGTATTTTTGAATGGCAATTTGAGTTCAGTTGCAATCATATTTGGCATCCAAACCATGAGCCCATAAAAACCAAAATTTTGTACTGCACAGGCAATAGTTAACCCTATTGTAGTTGCTACGGTTCGAGAATTTTTAAATAATTTGCCAATGGCAATTTTATTTTTGTTTTGAGCTTTCAAATTTTGCCAGATTTCTGGTTCTTTTAGACCTTTACGTGTCCAAGCAACAAATAGAGCTGGTAGTACCCCCATGGCAAAAGCCCAGCGCCAACCATAAATTTCACCAATAAAATTAACGGTTAATGCGGCTAAAATGATACCAGCTTGAAAGCCTAATGCAACAATGGATGTTGCTCTTGAACGTTTATTTTTAGGCCAGCTTTCTGAAACTAGAGTCATACCAATTCCAAATTCACCACCAAGACCAAGTCCACTTAAAAAGCGAAAAATTAAAAAGCATTCATAGTTAGGTGAAATTGCACATAACCCTGTGAAAAGAGAAAATATTAAAATAGTCCATGAAAAGACTCTTACTCGACCATATTTATCGGCAAGGATACCAAATAAAATACCGCCTAATACGGCACCAAGTAAGGTTACTGATGTTAAGGTTCCTAAATCAGCTTTAGTTAGATTAAAGCTGGTCGAGATTAGACTAAAACATACACCTAAAATCATCATATCCATGCCATCAAGTGCGTAACCGACAGTGGATGCAAAAAGGGTTCTTTTTTGATACGGGGTTGTGTGTTCGTTTTCACTTTCTGCTTGCAAGGCTGTGTTTGCTTCAGTGTTCATGTATACCTCTAGTTTTTAAAAATAGATGTTACTTAAAATTTGCGTTTTATGATGTTTAATTTGTGATTAAACGGAGGGTAAATTAAAGCGGGGCAAGTATATACTTAAAACTAGTAAAAAGCCAAGCTTAATGCCCTAAACAGTCGTTTTATCTGCCGATTTTGTTATCGGCAGTTGATTTATTTAATCTTCAGCAAAGTGCCAATAACCTTTGTTGACAAGATCAAGCATGACTTTAAGTGTGTTTTTATCCTGCAACTGTTCGTAATTAAGTGTTTCATTTTCACAAAGTAGATCTATAATAGGCATTGATAACTCAATTTTTTCACCATGAATATAGCCAAAATCACCTACTTTAAAGATTCGAATGCTTAGTACACGGTGCAGCTCTGCACCAGCTTCTAGTAATGATTCAAATTCTTCATAATTGTATGGTGGTTCAACTGGTACAATATTTAGATCGTGCATTGGTAGAGTAATGTATTTGCCAAACCAATCGTTAAATAATGTAGGTGTTTTGATTAGGTCGATAATTTGATTTTGTGCTTTTGTTAGTTCATAAGGTTGAACGCGATGGGGATCATTAGGTAGCTTTAAATCTGGATCTTGATAATAAACACTAATTGGTAGGTTATCAATGACATAATCAGCAAAGCTACTTAATAGTTGTTGTGATGTTTGTGTCATAAAGCCAACGGAATAACTTAATGATTCTCCAATGGATATACCATTATGCGGACAACCTGTTGGAATGTATAGAATGTCGCCTGTGGTGAGCTCTTCGTCAATGATTGGTTGATATTCTTCGACATGTAATAATGCTTTGTGTGCATTAAATTGTTTATAATTTGGATCGCCATTGCCTACTTGCCAACGCCTGCTACCCATGCCTTGAATAATAAATACATCATAATTATCAATATGAGGTCCAACTCCAGCGCCTTGGGTTGCGTAAGAAATCATTAGATCATCAAATTGCCATTGTGGAAGGCATTTAAAAGGTTTAAGTAAGGTCGCTGCTTGTTCATGCCAATGGTCAACGGCTTGTACTAGCAAACTCCAATGATCTTCACCTAAGTTATCGTATTGAGTAAATGGTCCGAATTTAGCATCCCAAACACCATCTTTATTAGAAACAATTCGGCTATCAATTTCTTCTTCCATCGCTAAACCAGCTAGTTCGTCTGGTGTTATGGGATCAATAAAATTAACAAATGCTTTGTGTAAGATTACCGGTTTTTTTTGCCAATAGTTTGTTAAAAAATCATCCCAATCAATAGTTAATTTATAATTCATTTAATTTTCCTTGAAGATTGAATAACTGGCAAAAATTATGGGTGGTTTTTTGGGCTATATCCTCTAAAGAAACACCTTTTAAAGCAGATAAATATTGCGCAACTACACGAACATACGCTGGTTGGTTTTCTTTACCTCGATATGGCACGGGGGCAAGATAAGGTGAGTCAGTTTCGACCAAAATACGATCAAGTGGAACATATTTAGCAACTTCGCGTAAGGCCACGGCATTTTTAAAGGTGATAATCCCTGAAAAGGAAATATAAAAACCAAGATCCAATAGTTGTTTTGCTGTTTCGATATCTTCTGTAAAACAGTGCAAAACACCAGAGTGGACATGCTCTTCTTTTAAAATTCTTAAAGTGTCTTCTTTAGCATTACGTGTATGGACAATAATGGGTTTGCTTAGCTTTCGCCCTAATCGGATATGTTCTTTAAATATAGTTTGTTGTAGTTCTAAGTTGTCTTGTTGGTAGTAATAATCAAGTCCTGTTTCACCAAGGGCAATGACATTATCTTCTTGTGCTAAGGTTTGAAAGCGTTCAGCATCGTAGGTTTCGTCATCAAGATTAAGTGGATGAATCCCACATGAGAAAGAGCATTGAGTTTGATAAGGTGTAAGCTTATGTTTCATCGATTCATAGCCAGATAGTGTTGTTGCCACGCTTAGGCAATGTTTAACGCTATTGTTGATAGCTTCTTGTAAAACATCTTTGATGGATTTAGTACTAAAGTCTAAACTATCTAAATGACAGTGAGAATCAATTAAAAACATAAAAATCTCTTCTTTATTTATCTTAATGTTGTTCAAAATCACGAACAGGTTTTATTGTTGACCATGAACGGCAAGCAGGGCATAACCAGTAGAGTGAGTTAACTGTGAATCCACATTTTTGGCATCGATAATTGGGTACCGCTTTTATTTGTTCGCCAACCATGTTGCGTAAAAGTAAAAGGCTTTCTTTAGCTTTACCTTGTTCTGCATCAGCAACATGATAGTTCATTAATCGATAAAAACCTTTTAAATTAGGGTGTTTCAGTAATTCTCGATACATATAGTATTGTGCAGTGTCTAGACCTTTTTCTTTTTCGATAACATCAGCAAGCATTAATTCAGCAACATTACCTGTATCTTGATCGACACATATTTGTAAAAATTCTTGAAATTCATATTGATTATTTAGCTTTAGGTAACACTCTTTTAATGCAGGTAATGCTTCGCCAATAAAAGCTTTGTCCTGCTGTAATATTTGCTGAAAAGATTTGATAGCTTGCTCAGTTTTGTTTTGTTGCATAAGAACTTGCCCCAACATGAGTGAAGTACGAGCACATTTAGTGTCTGCCATTGCTGATTTTTGTAATAGGCTATTGGCTTTATCGAGATCATCATTATCAATCGCTATTGACGCCAATTCACAATAAAATTGTGCAATATCGGTTTTGTATTTTACATTACCAAGTTTGACCAATTTAGTTGCCATGTTGATGGCATTTATCCATTCACTGGTTGATTGATATATGATGATAAGTTGTTGTAATGCATGTTGTTGAAAGTCTTCTTCATCAATTAATTGTAAAAATGTCTCTTCAGCACGATCGTAAAATCCTGCAACCATGTAATCTCGACCTAGTTGTTGAATAGCTAATAGTCTCTGTTCGAATGTTAAAGATGAACTTTCTAATAGCGCTTGATGAATGCGGATAGCACGATCAACTTCACCCCGAGAGCGGAATAAATTGCCCAAAGTTAAATGGGCCTCAAGTGTGCCATCGTCTTCTTTTAACATGTCTAAGAAAAGATCGACAGCTTTGTCTTTTTGATTTGATAAAAGAAAATTCAAACCATCAACATATTCACGAGATAGTCGATTAGATTGATTTAGATGTTTCTGTTTTGCATTTCTGTCACCCATATACCAACCGTATGCGGCGGCAATAGGAAGTAACAAAAATAACAGTTCAAACATAGTAACCTATTCTTAATTAGTTTTAGTTGTGTTTATTTGCTGGTTATTAGCCATGCCTTCATCATATTTTTTTTGTAATTTATTTAGTTTACGTTTTGTTGATGAGTGCTGTAATTTAGATTTTAGAAAGAAAATGCCGGTTAATATCCAACCAACAATAAACCCCGAACCAAATAAAATAGCTAATAAGACTGATAAGCGGGTTTCAGTTTTAGCTACCAAATAATTGAAGGTTACTATTTGATCATTAGCCGATCCTATTGCTATTGAGATGGCAAAGATGATAATTATCAATAAAATTGATATAACAAATTTCATAATGTTGACCTTTCTTTTTTTTGTTTTAGTTAAACTCTTTCGTTTATTATACTCTTCTATTCTTATAATTTCTTTTTGCATTTGGCTAGTTAGATTATTAACTGTATTGCCTAAAAATAATATTGTTTGTTGTAAATGTCACTTTCTCAAAATATTTAATAATCATTTGTCTACTATATGCCATTTTCTAGCATAAAAATAGCAAATTAATGAGATTATCCATGCGATTAATATACTTGTTATTAGATCAATAGGACTATGCATGCCTAATAATAACCGGCTTAATTCAATTAATATTGACCAAATAATGATAGAAGATACTATCACATAATGCTGTCTAAATTTTAGTAATATTAAGGCCAATAGTGCCCAAGTTACAGCTAACAAGGTATGCCCAGAAGGAAAAGCATATCCCGTTTCATTTTGCCAGTGGCTTGATAACCAACTGGGGATTGTTGATGAATTGTTAAATAATTGATGAATAATTTCTTTTCTTTCTGAACGTGATTTCGAATAAAATTGTTGATCACTAATATTATATTCCTGAGCCATCCAAAGTACATAAGGCCGTGATTCAGCGGTTTGTGATTTTAAAAAGCTTTTAATTATTTGCCCACTTAATATTGCACTCACAAGAAGCAACCATAATAATATGATTCTTTTTTTTGTTTTTTGGGGTAATAGCAGACAAAATACAATGAATAAAATTGTTGAGGTGATAATTCCCCAAGGAAAACTTGCTGTTTCAGTTATTAAAAATAAACATTTAGATGTATTATTTAAGGTTGCTGGTTGCCAATGCCAATTTATGGCTATAATAGTAAAAGGAACAGCTAAGAAAATAGCCAATAAGACTATTGTTTTTTTTATTACTAACCTCATTTATAAACTCAATTAAGTATAAATTGCTTTTGCTTAATATTTTAGCATAGAAGATAAATTTATTTTTATAAAATCTTATTTATCGTTATTGAAAACGGAGATAATAATGCAATTAAAACGTGTTGCACAAGCGAAATTGCCGACGCCTTGGGGGTGTTTCATTATTGTTGGATTTGAAGAAATTGCAACAAAAAAGGATCATGCCGCATTAGTATTTGGTGATATATCTGGCGATACACCAGTTCTCACAAGAATTCATTCTGAATGCTTAACAGGCGATGCGCTTTTTAGCTTACGCTGTGATTGTGGTTTTCAGTTAGAAGCAGCCTTAAAACAAATTGCAAAGGAGGGTAAAGGGATTTTAATTTATCACCGGCAAGAAGGACGTAATATTGGTTTATTGAATAAAATCAGAGCTTATGCGCTACAAGATCAAGGCTTGGACACGGTTGAAGCTAATGAGCAATTGGGGTTTGCAGCAGACGAACGCGATTTCACTCTATGCGCAGATATGCTAACTTTATTAGGTGTATCACAAATTCGCTTATTAACCAACAATCCCGAGAAAATACGAGTGCTTGAACAATCAGGAATTAAAATTATACAACGGGTGCCATTGGAAGTTGGTGGAAATCCAAACAATGAGCATTATCTAGAAACAAAAGCAAATAAAATGGGACACTTACTTCATTTGCATCACTATAATTGCAATCACTAAAAATTTAAGTTAACTAAGAGAACTTATTGGTTTGTAATTGAATTTATCCAAAATAGTAAAAATGTTTAAATAAAAACTCAAAATAGAAAATATTATTTTGAGTTTTTATTACTTGATAATAAGAGAAAAATTTTAATTTAGGTTTATGTGATAATTGTCAATTGTTTGGCACCTTTGAAATCAATTTTTATCGCTGCGTAGTACACCACCATTAGCAATCTGATCTTTAGATAATTCGTGCATTATGATTTGTACTGCTTCTGGTTTACAGTTAAGGGTTTCAACGATGGCATTAGTTACCCGTTTTGCCATTTCTCTTTTTTGCTCTACAGTGCGACCTTCTAAAAAGTCTATAACGACATTAGGCATAGATACCTCCTAGTGATTATTAATTTGGGCAAGTTGCTCATCAGTTAATGCGATTTCATCATTATGGCATATGCTAATGCCAGATTTTATAATTTGTTCAGCAATGGCCTTAGCTTCATCTAATGAGTGCATTTTATAGGTACCACATTGATACTCATTCAATTCAGGAATCTGATTTTGTGATTTAACATTTAATACGTTATGCATTGATTTTAGCCATGCATCGACAACTAATGCCTCATTAGGATTACCAATTAAGCTCATATAAAAGCCTGTACGACATCCCATTGGTGAAATATCGATTATTTCAACTTTATCACTGTTAAGATGATCGCGCATAAAACCAGCAAATAAATGTTCTAATGTATGAATTCCTTTTTCTGGAAGGTTGTTTTTATTTGGAATGGTAAAGCGTAGATCAAACACAGTAATGCTGTCACCTTTTGGGGTCACCATTGTTTTTGCAATTCGCACAAAGGGTGCTTTCATTTTTGTGTGATCAACTTTAAAACTGTCTAGTAAAGGCATAATGTCCTCCTTGTTATTTGATAATTGTTATTCTAATCAATTTACTAATAAGTACCAGTAGATTTGATATTTACTGATCAAGTAAATTTATTAATTCTTGCTCATCAATAACTTTTATTCCTAGTTCTTGAGCCTTATTAAGTTTAGAGCCTGCTGCTTCTCCTGCAATGACTAGATCAGTATTTTTCGAAACACTGCCTGTTACTTTGGCTCCTAGTTGCTTTAATTTATCTTTGGCTTCATCTCGTGTTAAAACCGACAATGTACCAGTTAATACTACAGTTTTTCCTGAAAAAGGTGAGTTAATGGCGATCTCTTGTACCTGTGGAATGACATCTTGCCAGTGAATGCCTACTTCATTACTGGTTAGTTGTTCAATTACATTGCGATTATGTGGTTCTTGAAAAAAGTCAATAATGCTTTCTGCAATGACGGCACCAATTTCGTTTACTGATTGTAGTTTTTCTAGTGAGGCATTCTCAATTGCTGATAAACTACCAAGTTGGTTAACAAGATTTTCGGCAGTAACTTCACCAACATTCGGGATTCCAAGCGCAAATATAAAGCGGCTTAATGTAGTATTTTTAGATAATTCTAGTGCATTTAATAAGTTATTGGCAGATTTTTCCCCAATTTTATCTAAACTACATAGTGTTGGTAGATTTAGTTTATATAAATCTGCAGGTGTTTTGACATATTCTTTATCAACCAGTTGTTCAATAATTTTTTCGCCCATACCATCAACATTCATTGCTCGCCGTGAAACAAAATGCTTTAAGGCTTCTTTTCGTTGTGCAGGGCAAATCAAACCTCCAGCACAGCGTGATATCGCTGCACCTTCGTCTCGAACTATTTGCGAGCCACAAATAGGGCAGTGTGTCGGAAAGATGATTTCTTTTGTGTCGGCGGGTCTTCTATCTACTATGGCGGCTACTATTTTAGGAATAACGTCACCAGCTCGGCGTATTGTTACATAGTCACCCTCACGGATACCTAATCGGATTATTTCATCGCTATTATGTAATGTCGCATTGCTCACAATAACGCCAGCAACTGATACAGGTTCAAGCCTTGCTACAGGAGTAATTGCACCTGTTCGCCCAACTTGAAAGTCTACTTTATTTAATTTTGTAATTTCTTCTTGAGCCGGATATTTAAATGCTGTGGCCCATCTTGGTGCTCGAGCAACAAATCCAAGCTGATTTTGTAGTTCAATACTATTAACTTTAATTACTACACCATCGATATCAAAATCTAATGACATACGCTGTTCACCAATTAGTTTAAAATAATCTAGAGCGGCTTGCACCCCTTGGCGTTTTTGTACTTTATTACTAACTGGTAACCCCCAAGCTTTAAATTGCATTAAACGATCGTAATGAGTGTCAGGTAATGTGGTACCTTCGACAATACCAACACCATAACAAAAAAATGCTAATGGTCTTTTTGCTGTAATTTTAGGATCTAATTGTCTTAATGAACCAGCGGCTGCATTACGCGGATTGGCAAATACTCTTTCGTTATGCTTTTCTGCATCTGCGTTGAGTTTTTCGAAGCCTTTATGTGTCATAAAGACTTCTCCTCGAACTTCTAATCTAGAAGGGATGTTATCGCCTCTTAGAACTAGTGGAATTGTTTTGATAGTCTTTACATTGGCTGTTATGTCTTCTCCTGTTGTACCATCTCCTCGTGTTGCTGCTTGTAAAAAACGACCATTTTCATAAAGAAGACTGACAGCAAGTCCGTCAAGTTTGAGCTCACAACAATATTCAACCTGTTCAGCATCGTTTAAATGAAGACGATCTTTAACTCGCTTGTTAAATGCAATAAAACTAGCATCATCAAAGACATTATCTAGTGATAGCATAGGTATTTCATGTTTAATTGATGCAAATTGGGCTAATGGGGAACCACCAACTCGTTGGGTTGGTGAGTCGGAAGTAATAAGATCTGGGTTTTGCTGTTCTAATGTTTGTAGTTGCTTTATTAATTTATCATATTCAACATCGGGAATTTCTGGTGTATCAAGGACATAATAACAGTATTCATGATGTCTAATTAGGTTGCGTAGTGAAGTCAATTGCTTCGCTATGTCTTTATTCAATTCAGGTGTACTTACTGAATTTTTTGTTTCATTATGTAGCGACATGATTATATGCTCTTATTAAAACGAAGGTTTGGGAAAATATTATAAATAGGTTATATTCATTTTTATCCACCAATTCAAGTTGGTGGAATTTTTTAAAAGATTTGCTGAAAAGACTACGGTTAAATTTCGTTACTGACCTTTTTAATACGTTCTTTATAACTGTCTATTTTTTGAGGGGTTAGCATATGATGTTCATCATCTAATACTACACCGTTGACATCGTCAGCTATGCGTTGTGCTGTTTGCAACATTAATTTGAAGTTTTGTTGATTGTTACCCTCTGTAGGCGCAACCATAAAAATAGACACACCAGGTGTGGTAAATTCATACATTGTATCGGGATCCAAATATCCAGGTGTCACCATATTGGCTAAACTAAATAATATTGCTCCATTACCCGCAGGATCTACATGGCGGTGAAAAATTCTCATATCACCGAACTGAAAACCAGATTGCATAATGCTAGCGAGTAACACATCACCTTGTAATAATTTCCCGTTAATGCCTGTGATATTTAATACAATAATTTCGGTTGTGGATTGTTCAGTGTCAATATTTATTTTTTTGGGTTCTTCGTTATGGTTAATTTCATTATTAGTATCTGATGGTTTTTCTTTCGTTGTAAGAATTAAATCAGGGTGTTGTTCATCTTCAAAAAGATCAAGTTCAACATTGATAGCTGGTTCTTTTGTTGTTTCAGCATTAATCTCTTGTTTGTCGTCATTATCAACAAATAAATCTTCTTGTTGAGGTATTTTTTCTTGCTCTTTTGTGAGTTCATTAATAATTACATCGTTTTCAACGGTTTCACTGCTTTTTGTTGTTTTAGGTTTGAGTAAGATAACATCATCATCTTCTTCTATGTCATTCATAGAATAGTTTTGATATTGTTGAGTATTTTTTTCAAATTTTCCTTTTTTATTTGAACTAAAAAGCGAAGAACGTTCTTTTTTATTGATCCAAAACCCATGGATGAGCAATGCAATAATGACCAAGGATGCAACAACAACTAGAACAATACGTAAATTATCCATAATAACCATCTCTGTATTAAATTAAATATAGACTCAAATTATTCAATCATCTTTTGAAAAAGTGATTGCGGAGTACAGTAATGTAAATTTTTTATTCTTTATTAGCAATATGAATTAATATTCATTAAAGCAACCATATTTGATATTTGTAGTATAACATTTTATTTAAGATACTTTATAGCACAAAAAATCAATTACTCTATATTACTTTATTTCTAGCAATAATCCTAATTAGCAATACTTTTTTTAGTATCATAATCTAACTAGCTATTTTTTAGAACTCTGTGCTATTAACTTGTAAAGATACTTACAATCTGTGCATATTTTTTGTAAAATCGCCGATTACTTTTAACTAAGATCAATTATTAAAAATTAAAATAATTATTAAGTTTACTGAGGTCATTTTTATATGAGATTTAACAAGCTATTATTAGCCTTGCCTGTGGCGTGTGCTAGCCTACTTTTATTAACAAGTTGTGATAATGGCAATTCAAAAAATGGTAATAATAAATTACCGAAGGTAACTGTATTTAAAGTGGAACCATTGAATTATACATTAAAAATTGGTTTACCAGGTAGGGTTGTTGCATCTCAAATTGCTGAAATTAGGCCTCAAGTAAGTGGTATCGTCTTAAAACGCGAGTTTGATGAAAGTTCGAATGTTAAGGCCGGACAATCTCTTTATCAAATAGATCCAGCTATTTATCAAGCTAATTATGATAGTGCGGTAGCAAGTGTTGCTAGCGCTAAAGCGAATGCAAATATTGCTCAACTTACTCTTAAGCGTTACGCTGGATTATTAAATACTAAATCAATCAGCCAACAAGATTACGATAAAGCAGCTGCAGATGCTAAACAGGCTGAAGCTGCAGTATTAGTTGCACAAGCAGCTGAGCATACAGCTAAAGTCAATTTAGAATATACAAAAGTGTATTCACCAATTGATGGGTATATAGGTAAATCAAGTGTGACTGAAGGGGCATTAGTGTCGGCAGGTCAATCGACACCACTTGCACTAGTTCAACAACTAGACCCAATTTATGTCGATATGACAGAAGCGGCTACCCGTTATAATAAATATATTCAGGATGAAAACGTAATTTATGAACCAGTAAAAGGTAAAAATGTCGAATTATACTTTAATGATGGTTCTAAATACGCTTATCCAGGTAGTGTAAAATTTTCTGATATGACTGTAAATGAAACAACGGGTACAGTAACTTTGCGGTCACAATTTACAAATAGTGAAGGGAAAATTTTACCCGGCATGTTTGTTAAGCCTCAGTTGACATTAGGCTATATCAAAAATGCAGTGCTTGTTCCACAGCAAGGAATTACCAGCAATAAGTTAGGGCAATATACTGCAAAAATTTTGAAACCTGATAATACAGTAGAGTATCGACAAGATATTCAAGTATACACAGGAGTTGGTGGTTATTGGGTTGTAACAAAGGGAATTAACATTGGTGAAGAGGTTATTATTACTGGATTACTTAATTTAACTTCTGTTGAAAAACCTCAAAAAGATGCTCCACCTATGAAAGTAGAAAAAGTCGGAGATCCTAATACACTTTCACAAGAACAATTAGACAGTATCATAAAAAACAGTGTGAAATAAAACAGGAGTAGGTAAATTATGGCTAAGTTTTTTATTGATAGACCTGTTTTTGCATGGGTAATTGCTATCATGATGATGCTAGGAGGTGCTTTATGTATCAAGCTACTAGCTGTTGAGCAGTATCCTGACATTGCCCCTCCTGCTGTAACTGTTAGTGCTGTTTACCCAGGTGCCGATGCACAGACCATCGAAAATACTGTTACTCAGTTGATTGAACAGAATTTAACTGGATTGGATAATCTAATTTATATGAAATCAACCAGTAGTGCACAAGGTGTTGTTCAAACGACGTTAACCTTTGCTCCTGGAACTAATCCCGATTTTGCTCAAGTACAAGTGTTAAATAAAGTAGAGAGTATTAAATCAAGGCTACCAGAAAGTGTGCAAAAAAATGGTGTTTCTGTTGCAAAAAATAACACCAATTTTTTAAAGGTTGTGGGTTTTTATTCAACAAATCCTAAAAAAACACAAGCAGATATTGCTGATTTTGTTTATTCAACTGTGCAAGATCAGATTAGACGTGTACAGGGTGTAGGTGATACTCAATTGTTTGGCTCTGAATATGCAATGCGTATTTGGCTTGATCCAAATAAATTGACCTATTTTAATTTATCAATTGAAGAAATCATTGCGGCTATTCAAGCACAAAATGCGCAAGTAACAGCAGGGCAATTAGGTGCCTTACCATCAACAGATGGACAAGAACTCAATGCGACAATTACAGCTCAATCACGTTTAAAAACACCCGAACAATTCCAAAATATTTTAGTGCGTGTAAATACAGATGGTTCTAATCTTTTATTAAAAGATATAGCAACGGTTGAAATTGGTGCGTCTGATTATAACTTTATTTCTTATTATGATGGTAAAGCATCTGCAGGTCTTGGTATTTATTTGGCAACAGGAGCTAACCAATTAGAAACTTCTGATCAGGTAGATAAAAAATTAGCCGAATTATCAAAAATCTTTCCTGAAGATATTCACTATGCTTATCCGTATGACACAACACCATTTGTAAAATTATCAATTAATAACGTAGTACATACATTGATTGAAGCTATTATTTTAGTTGTTATTGTAATGTATGTCTTTTTACAAAATCTCCGTTCGACACTTATACCGACGATTACCGTACCTGTGGTATTGCTAGGAACTTTTGCTGTTTTGTATATCTGTGGGTTTACGATTAATACATTATCTATGTTTGCAATGGTGCTTGCCATAGGCTTGTTGGTAGATGATGCAATAGTTGTTATTGAGAACGTTGAACGTATTATGCATGATGAAGGTTTATCGCCTTATGATGCAACCGTTAAATCGATGGAACAAATTACTTCAGCGTTGGTTGGTATTGCAGTTGTGTTATCTGCAGTATTCGTTCCTATGGCGTTTTATGGAGGTGCAGCGGGTGGAATTTACCGCCAATTTTCAATTACCATTGTAACAGCGATGGCATTATCAGTATTGATGGCAATCGTATTAACTCCAGCACTTTGTGTTCAAATTTTAAAAGCACCATCTAAAAGTAAATTAAAAAGAAATTCATTAGTTGAAAAGTTAGAATCTATATCACTATTTAGTTGGTGTTCTGTTGGCACAAAAAAATTCTTTAAATGGTTTAACGAGTTCTATGAAAAAAGTTTACGCCATTATGAAAAAGGTGTAATAAAAGTTGTTCGTTATCCATTAATAGCTTTTGTTTGTTATGCTTTAATTCTAGTTGGATTAATCTTTGGTTTTAATCGGTTACCTACTGGTTTTTTACCTAATGAAGATCAGGGGGTGCTTTTAGTTATGGTTGAGCTACCGCCAGGATCAACTTTAGAGCAAACTATGTCAGTTTTAAATAAAACGGCAAAATTTTATACTGAGCAAAAAGCTGATTCAGTTGAGGAAATATTTACTGTAGCTGGATTTAGTATGGTTGGTCGTGGGCAAAATATGGGGCTAGGCTTTGTTCGATTAAAAAATTGGGAACAACGTAAACGCGCTGATCAAAAAGTTAATGCTTTAGTCGCTAGCGGTTGGGGATTTGCTTCTACTATAACCGAGGGGAGGGTAATTGTTACCAACTTACCAGCTGTTCCAGCATTAGGTATGGCTAATGGTTTTTCTTATGTGCTGAAAGATACGGCTAGTTATGGTCATGATGCTTTGGTAGGTGCATTTTTCCAAATGTTGGGTCAAGCTTCTCATCATCCTAAACTGCAACAAGTTAGACCGGGAAGTATGCTAGATGTTCCGCAGTACAAAATTAATGTTGATTTTGAAGCAGCACAAGCATTAGGCGTTTCGGTAAATTCAGTAAATACTGTATTGTCCACAGCTTTAGGTTCTGCTTATATTGACGATTTTGTTTATAATAACCGAGTTAAAAAAGTATACCTACAATCAGATGCACCATATCGCATGTTGCCAGATGATTTTAGTTACTGGCATGTTAAAAATAAAAATGGTGAAATGGTTCCATATGATGCGTTTGCTACTACGACAAAAACTTATGGTTCTCCTTCACTGGTTCGTTATGATGGTGTGGCTGCAATGGAGATAAGCGGTTCAGCCGCTCCAGGTCTAAGCTCTGGACAAGCAATGGCTGTGATGGAAGAGTTGTCCCAAAATTTGCCAAAAGGATTTACTTTTGACTGGACAGGTATATCTTATCAAGAACGTCAGACAGGATCACAAACAACAACACTTTATATTATTTCGATTATTGTTGTGTTTTTATCATTAGCTGCATTGTATGAAAGTTGGACAGTGCCAATTTCGATCTTATTTGTTATTCCTCTTGGGATTTTAGGTACAGTATTTGCAACTATGTTTAGAGGGCTTGATAACGATATTTACTTTATTGTAGGACTATTAACGACAATGGGGTTATCTGCTAAAAATGCTATATTGATTGTAGAATTTGCCAAAGATGCCTTGGAAAAAGAGGGTAAATCATTGATTGATGCTACACTTGAAGCTTGTCGCCTTCGCCTACGCCCGATTTTAATGACTTCGTTTGCTTTTATTTTAGGGGTGTTACCGCTAGCATTAAATAGCGGTGCTGGTTCCGCTAGCCAAAATGCGGTAGGTACTGGTGTAATTGGTGGTATGTTGACAGCAACATTTTTAGCAATATTTTATGTTCCCTTGTTCTTTTTATTTGTAACAAAACTATTTACAAAACATAAAAATAAAGCAGTTTTATTAAGTAAAAAAAGTACACTTAAATGATTTAAATGTAAAAAGTTATTATACTCATTGAGCTTTATTATTATTGATATGGACAAAATAATTTGCTAACGAGTAGATGAGAAGGTTATTTTTATGGTAGTTTTGAAATAAATAATTAAACACAAAATGCGCTATTGTGAATTAGCGCATTTTTTATGCTTTACATGAAGTCATTGCGAAGGGATATGCTAGATTACAATAAATGGCTATTATATAATGAGGCGAAAAAACAAAAATCTGTGTTACGCTGAACATTATGTAATAATTTGTTTGATGCTAGTTAGATAAAATTAGAGCATGATATAATTCTAGAGACTACAAACTAGATATTTATATTATTAATGGTGGTTTACTAAAGGTGAATTAACAGCAGTCTGATTTTATTCGTGTTCTTTTGCACGTTGTATAAAATGCCAAACATTTTAATTATAGCAATTTGATTACAAATAAGGTTTTAAATTATGTTAATAATATTTCTCTTAATTCTAATTTTAGGTTGGTTATTCTTTTCATACAATAAACTTAGGGGATTGGCTGAAAATGTAAAACAGAAGCAGTCGAATATTTATGTGACAATAAAGAAAAGACATGATATAGCTCAGAGACTATCTGACATAGCGTCTAGCTATGGTGATCATGAGAAGCTAACTCACTTTAATATTACAGAGAGCGATAGTGTTGCTAGTGCAAATGTTGCTACTTCTGAAACATCTCGAGTTATAGGTAATGTTCAAATGTTGGCTAATCGTTTTCCTGATTTAAAAGCAAACTCAACCTATCAGCAATTAATGGTACAACTTGATGAAATTGAAAATACTATCTTAAAAAGAAGAGAAGCTTATAACGCAGCAGTTCAAGTCTATAATTCGACGCGTGGTAGTATTCCTCATTTATTTTATGCAAGTAAACTTGGATTTGTTGAAGCAACATATTTTGAAGTTGATGAAAACGGAATGGAGCAACTTTCTTCATTCAAAACTGATGATGGAAAAATCCTAAGAGATACAATGGGGAGAATGGCATCTGTTGCAACTGAAAATGTTAAAAAAATTAAGGGAAAAACAGATAATAACACCGAAGAAGCTAACCAATAAGATATTAATCCATTAATGTTTTATTTATTATTTAGCTTCTTTTTTGTTGGTGAAAATAATAAAAGGGTATGTAAAAACTTTTAAATCAAATATGTTATTGGTTCTGTTTTTTACTTTTTGTGAGAATATTATAAAGGAATTTTATAACTCTTTTTATATTAACTGAAATCTTAATATTCCTCCAATAATTAGATCACATTATAATTCTTATAATTTTACTTACGAGAGTTTATTAAGTATTGACTTGTATGGGCGTGGGTGATTGCTATAGCTAAGGCATCAGCGGCATCTGCTTGAGGGCTAGCTGGTAACTTTAATAATAATTTTACCATATGTTGCACTTGCTTTTTATCGGCTGCGCCTGTTCCTACTACACTCTGCTTAACTAAACGAGCTGCGTATTCAAAAACAGGTAAATTATTATTTACAGCAGCAACAATTGCAGCTCCCCTTGCTTGACCTAACTTTAATGCGGAATCGGCATTATGAGCCATAAAAACTTGTTCAATAGCAAACATATCAGGTTGGAATTGTAAAATAATTTCACTAACACCGGCGTATACTCGTTTTAGACGAGTAGGTAAATCATCAACAGCAGTACGAATACATCCGCTACCAAGGTAGGTAAGTTGTCGTCCCGTTTGATGGATTACACCGTAACCCGTCAAACGAGATCCAGGATCGATGCCAAGAATAATGGCCATTAGAGTGTTGCAGCAACCTCGTCAGAAACTTCACCATTATGATAAACTTCTTGAACATCATCACAATCTTCAAGCATATCAATTAAACGTAATAATTTTGGTGCAGATTCAATATCAAGATCGACTTTTGTTGCTGGAATCATTGATACTTCAGCGGCTTCGGCAACTAGCCCAGCAGCATCAAGCGCATCTTTTACTTCACCAAATGATTCTGGTGTAGTAAATACATCAATTGCGCCGTCATCATAAGTCACAACGTCGTCTGCCCCTGCTTCAAGCGCTGCATCCATAACTTGGTCTTCATCAGTACCAGTTGGGTATGAAATAACGCCTTTTTTAGTGAACAAATATGAAACTGAACCATCAGTACCTAAGTTACCACCTGTTTTAGTAAATGCATGGCGTACTTCGGACACAGTTCGATTACGATTATCACTCAGGCATTCAACCATTACAGCTGTGCCAGCAGGACCATAACCTTCATAGATGATCGTTTCCATGTTGCTATCATCTTCCCCACCAACACCCCGCGCAACAGCTCGGTTCATGGTATCACGGGTCATATTATTAGATAACGCTTTATCCATTGCAGCTCGTAATCGAGGGTTTGACGCTGGATCGCCACCACCTAATTTTGCCGCAGTTACTAATTCACGAATAATTTTGGTAAAGATTTTACCCCGTTTTGCATCTTGTGCAGCTTTACGGTGTTTCGTATTGGCCCATTTACTATGACCTGCCATAAAATTCTCCAGATAATAATTAAAAAATCGCTATATTTTAGCAAACATTTACTTAAAATTCATTACTAATATACCGATAAGTTTTTATGTTCTGTAAATTATTCTTTATTAGGAATGATTTAATTTTTACTTATATGTAGGAATCGTGTTGTTCACAGTTGTTAGAGAAGCTACTATAATGAATATACATAAAAAAGCACTAACCTTGTATCACAAATATCCGATATGGCTCCTATATCATCAAGAAAAAATAATTGTCACCGATTCAGCAAACATTTAAAAACGGATAAGGCATCTTTCTACATATTAGGTATACTGAACACTTGCATTTTAAGGACTTCGTCACGCCTAACAATTAATTAAAATATCAAATACAGCTAAAAGCAGTTGCTCTTTCAATAAAAGGAAATAGAAAGACGCTATTAAAGATGGTGTTATAATATAATTTTGCAAAATGCTAATAATAACAATTTGTTATGCTCTGGAGATTGTTAACAGATAATCACTGAAAAATGAAACATTATTGAATGTAGTAACACGTTACAATAAGTTGGCAATAAATTATATCAGTATGATTGCATTAGTACATTGCATGATGTGACTAAGAATGTAAAGGATGCTTATGATTAATACAAAAGATCAACAGCTCCTAACCAATGTGGTAATATAAACATTAAATACGATAGATCCCAAACTATAAAAATAACCTAAGAAATTGATTGATTTTCGGGCATCTATTTTCACAAAAAATTAAAGGTAGTTATCAATGAAACAAAAAATTCCTAATACATTTGGTTTAACTGTTTTTGCGCAAAACGTTGTTACTGTAACCAGTCCCGAACAATTACAACAGGTTTGGCAAGATAACTCCCAAAATTTACCAATTATGATTATTGGCGAAGGCAGTAACACACTTTTTACCTGTGATTTTGATGGTATTATTATTGTTAATCGTATCAAAGGTATTACCATTAGCGAAACAGAACAAGCATGGCATTTAAAAGTTGGTGCTGGTGAAACTTGGCATGATCTAGTATCAACAACAATCAAGCAGAACATACCAGGACTTGAAAATCTAGCATTAATTCCTGGATGTGTAGGTTCGGCACCGATTCAAAACATTGGTGCTTATGGTGTTGAGTTTCAAAAAGTTGCTGATTATGTGGAGCTACTTGAACTAGCTACAGGCAAAATCATCACTGTAACTGATGGCCAATATGGATATCGTGAAAGTATCTTCAAAAAAGCGTATTTGCAAGGTTATGCTGTTATCAATGTTGGTATAAAATTACCAAAACAGTGGCAGCCAGTTTTAACTTATGGGGAATTGCGAAACTTTGATCCCAAAATTGTTACTGCAAAAATGATATTTGATAAAGTGTGCGAAATTCGTTGTAGTAAATTGCCAGATCCAAAGGTTTTAGGCAATGGTGGAAGTTTTTTTAAAAACCCTGTGATCGATAAAATTGTGGCGGACAAGCTACTTGAAATTTATCCAAACATGCCAATATATCCACAAGCTAATCATCAAACAAAATTAGCCGCAGGTTGGCTTATTGATCAGTGTGGTCTTAAAGGCTACCAAATAGGCGGAGCGGCTGTGCATCAACAACAAGCATTGGTTTTAGTTAATAAAGACCAAGCAACAGCACAAGATGTGGTTGAATTAGCTCGACATATAAAAAAATGTGTATTACAAAAATTCTCGGTGAATTTATCACCCGAAATCCGATTTATCGGCAACTCGGGCGAAATTGATGCAGACAATTATTTATAATTAGCACCAAATTATAATTGCCCGCAAATTTTAACCCATAATTATACGCGATAACATTATGAAACATTCGTATTCATTCCCTATTTTATTAACGAGTTTGCTCTTTGTAACAATCTCGTTGTCAGCATTAAACACACAGGTACCATTGTGGTTAGTGCGTAATGAGTTTTCGCTTGGGCAAATTGGTCTTGTCGGATCAAGTTATTTTACTGGTAACTTGCTAGGTACCATTTTCGCCAATTGGTTTATTAATAAATTCAATGCTCGGCACACATACACCTATAGTTGCATTATTTTTGCCATTGCAACCATTGGATTAAGTTTTTCAATGAATTTTTATAGCTGGATAATGTGGCGATTTTTTATAGGCATTGCTTGTGCGGTCACTTGGGTGGTTATAGAAAGTTGTATATTACTCACTGGCCCTGTACGTACGCGAGGAAAAATGCTGGCAGTTTATTTAACCACTTATTACCTAGGTACGGTTTTAGGGCAAGCTTTGTTGCAGTATTTTCCGCAAAACATATTATATTTTGGATTAGTTATTATGTTACTGATGGGATTAGCAATTTTATTTATTTTGCTGACCCATTATAAATTACCAAAAAGGAAAAAAAGCAGCTTTAACATCATGCCAATGATATTAAATAAACCCTCTCGACTTGGGTTAACTGGTTGTGTTATTGCAGGTATGTTAATTGGATCGTTATATTCACTTTTACCAGCCTATTACTCACATTTAGGATATAGTGATATTCAGGTGGCTAATTGGATGATTTTACTGATTTTATCAGGAGTGATTGCACAAATGCCTGCTAACTGGTGTGCAGACAAATTTGGACGGCAACTTATATTATTAATTGAATCGTTACTAATGTTAATTGCATGTATTATGCTGATATTCAATTGGTTTAATGCGTTGGCGATTATTTTATTAGGCGCCACTATTTACACCATTTATCCCATATCCATGGCTTGGGCTTGCTCGTGTGTTAGAAAGCAAGATATTGTGGCGATGAATCAAGCAATGCTATTAACCAATACATTAGGGAGTTTAGTTGCTCCTGCTGTGATAGCATTTATTATGGATAAAACAAGTAACACCTATTTATTTGTTAGTTTTGCTATAATTTCGTTATACTTTATTATATTATTAGCCCAAAAAAGAGGAACGGATGCGCAGCTACAAAAATCCGCTTAAATTAATTGAAATACTAGCCGATGGTCAATTCCATTCAGGGGAAGAATTGGCAACAATTTTTGGCATAACCCGTGCAGGCATTAATAAATACATCAAACAACTGCGTGAGTGGGGGATTGAGCTAACCTCAATACAGGGTAAAGGCTATTGCTTGGCAGCGCCTCTTAATTTGCTTAATAAAACCAAAATTAACCAGCATTATCAATCGAATAGTCGATGTGAAATATTACCTATTATTGATTCAACTAACCAATATCTACTGGATCGAATTGATCAACTAACATCGGGCGATTGCTGTGTGGCCGAATTTCAATCCAAAGCACGGGGAAGGCGAGGGCGAAAATGGTTTTCACCTTTTGGCACTAATCTATACTTTTCAATGTATTGGCGACTAGAACAAGGCGTAGCGGCGGCAATGGGATTGAGTTTAGTTGTTGGTATTGTTATTGCTGACACCTTACGTACATTATCTGGCCAAGACATCAAAGTTAAATGGCCAAACGATCTATATCTTAACGATCAAAAACTAGCTGGTATTTTAGTTGAGCTTGCAGGTAAAACTGGCGACTGTGCCCATGTTGTGATTGGTGTTGGCGTCAATTTAACCATGACAAACCCGGATACCAACATAGTTAACCAAAAATGGGCTAATTTAGGCAATGTTGATCGTAACTTATTAGTTGCGCAGGTTGCCAAAACCTTAAAAAGTCAATTAATAGAATTTGAAAAACATGGTTTAGTGCCATTTATTAATGATTGGAATAGACTAGATAACTTTGTTAACCGTCCTGTAAAACTATTAATTGGCGATAACATTATTCAAGGAATAGCAAAAGGTATAAATGACCAAGGAGCCTTATTGTTAGAACAAAATGGTAAAATTGAAGCTCATATTGGTGGCGAAATCTCATTAAGAAGTGATGAATAATAACCTAACAATCATTTAAAGAACCTATTCCACTTGCTACAAGTGAAATAGGTTAATTAAACCAATTTTAACTTTTATTCTTAAATTTCAAAACTCGAAGCGCGTTAGCTGTCACAATCGCAGTCGTACCTGAATCAGCTAGCACAGCCAGCCACAGTCCAGTAAAGCCAAATAAGCTGGTAATTAAAAATACTAACTTAATTCCCAACGCAATTGTAACATTTTGTTTAATATTACGAGAGGCAAAACGAGTTAAACCAATTAGCTTAGGCAAACTTAACAAGCTGTTTTTAGTTAATGCGGCATCAGCGGCTTCTAGCGCAACATCAGTACCACTACCCATAGCAATACTTACGGTTGCCGCTTTCATGGCTGGAGAATCGTTAATTCCATCGCCCACCATAGCAATCGTCGTTGAGATACGCATCTTTTCAATTTCTGCTAATTTATCGGCAGGTAACAACTCCGCACGGTAATCCATACCTAATTGCGAGGCAATGGCTTTGGCCGCTCGCGCATTATCGCCTGTCAGCATCAAAGTCTTAACGCCAAGCTTATTAAGCTTATTCATTGTAGTAATTGCATCAGCCCGCAACACATCTTGCAATGCAATAATGCCCATCAATTGTTGACTTGTTACTGCAACTACTACAGTTTTACCAGCGTTTTCAAACTCCTCAATAATTTTGGTATGTTCATCTTTCAATGGTGATGAAACTGTCACAACCTTACTTGGTGACACAATATAAAAAGTCTGATTATCTACCTCGCCTTGAACGCCAACCCCCGCAATCGCTTTACGATTATCGGCCTCATTAATATTTAATTGATTCTGCAATGCATAATCAACAATAGCCTTAGCAATGGGGTGATGCGAACCGCTTTCAATAGCGGCAACTAATGTCAATAATTGCTCTTTTGAAATATCTTGACTAATCACATCGGTGACTTGCGGTTTACCTTCGGTTAACGTACCAGTCTTATCAAATGCAACCACTTTAACTGAACCAATATGCTCTAGCGCCGCACCGCCTTTAATTAGCACGCCTTGTTTTGCCGCATTAGACAAGGCCGACGTTATTACCGCAGGCGTTGAAATAACCAATGCACAAGGGCAACCAATTAACAATAGAGTTAAACCTCGATAAAACCAAGTATACCAATCAGCATTGAACAACAAAGGTGGCGCAATAATCACTAACAGAGCAAATAAAGCAATTGCTGGCGTATAATAACGACTAAATTTATCAATAAATCGTTCAATAGGTGCTTTACGCTCCTCGGCATCTTCAATCAACTGTAAAATACGATCTACCGCATTTTGCCCAACTTCTGATACCACTTTTAATTGGATTGTATTATCAACCACGAGTGAACCAGCCAAAATCTTATCGCCAGAAAGATAATTAACAGGGATCGACTCACCAGTTAGTGCACTTTCATCAATATTGGCTTGCTCACTTATCAAAATCACATCAGCAGGCAAACGACCACCAGACGAAATTTCAATAATATCATTGGGTTTTAAGCTATGACTGGCAACCGTTTTTCGATCCCCATTAATGATTATCACTGTTTCTTGGGGCATCAGCTCAGCGAGCGACGAAATACCTTTTTTAGCTTTACTTGTAGCAATACTTTCTAGCATTTCGCCTATCATAAATAAAAATAAGACCATGGTTGCTTCTTCGGAGGCACCAATAAACAAAGCTCCAATAGCTGACACACTCATTAACGACTCAATTGCAAATGGTGTACCACTACGCGTTAAAACTACCGCTTCTTTCAAAATAGGTATTAACCCAACAATTGCTGTCACCATAAAGGCATATTCGCCAACGGTTTGATTCCATAACAAAAGGATATAACTCATCACAATTAAAGTGCCTAATACCACTAAAGGAATTAGTTCTTTTTTATCAAAACTGTGGGAATGATCATGATGATGAGAATGTTCTGGAGATGATTCAAAAATAGGTTTATAGCCTAGCTCGATAACTTTATTTTCTATTAATTTAATGGTTTTTTCATTATGTTGGGGAACAAATACCACCAACTTTTCGGTAGAAAAAACAATCTTAATTTGGTTAATATTGGGTAACGCTTTTAGGCTATTTTCAATTTGTTGAGCACAGTGCGCACAATCCATGCCTTTTATTTTCCAAGTTAATTTAATTTGCTCGTTTAGCCTGTTGGGATCATCAGGGGGATCGTCAAACTCATTTTTAGACGTAGTATGAGTATCGCCCCCACAGCTATGTGTTGATTCTTGATGACAAGTTATATCGTGAGATAAATGAACATGATTATGTGCCATATTTAAACAATTGCCATGACAACACTCATTGTGATGAAGTTCATGATGTATATATTTGTTATTATATAACATAACGTTACCTATATTTATGGGTGATTTTGATTGTACGCCAAAAAATAAAAAAGAAAATCATTTTTACTTTTAGTAGCAAAAAAAGTAAAAATCACTTCAAAACTGACCTGTAACACTT
Source organism: Gilliamella sp. (assembly GCF_024104075.1). Lineage (NCBI taxonomy): Bacteria > Pseudomonadati > Pseudomonadota > Gammaproteobacteria > Orbales > Orbaceae > Gilliamella > Gilliamella sp. The sequence continues at coordinate 35,147 of NZ_JAGGHR010000021.1, forward strand.
TTCAAAAAATAACGAACTAACTAATTAATTCGCTTTAATTATTAGCATGTGCAAGGCACAAAAAACACAGCAAAAACATTGTAATAAAAACAGAAATTAGCTAAT
>NZ_JAGGHR010000022.1:0-34785 GCF_024104075.1 Gilliamella sp.
TAACTGATAAAGATGGAAATGCTGTTAGTCGTGGCGATGCATTAGATATATGTAATGCACCTTATAAGGTAACCTTAAGTAGTACAGGAGGTAGTTTAACTACACAATATGGTTTGCCAGATAGTAGTACTTTTAGTGGAGGAACAGCGGAGTATTATATCACTTTACCGTCACAGCCCGTTATTTGTGCGGTCAGGCCAAATCTAAATAACGGTACAGGCGATTATGCAGGTCCACCTAGCATGTGGAATCCAGCAAAGGGTTTTTTAGTTCAGTCAACAAATCCATCATCTTACGGTTTAAATTTTCCAACAACAGGTGCAGATAGATTGTATTTTGATTTGGATATAGTTGGGATAGATGCAAGTCAGTTGAGTTGGTCTGTTACCACATATGGTGGTAGTGGTGATATAACAGCAACGGTGAATTGGGTTTACTCAAACACGCAGGTAACATTGAATGGTCCTAAAGCTGATAGTACTCAGATGAATTCAGATAATCCAAGTCCACTTAGACGTCCTTCTTTGCCACAGACATTTGAGTTGGTTGGTAGGGGTAGTCAAGGTAATGAGGTTAGGTATGGATTTGTGTTGAGGCAGTGGTTCGTCGATCGGGGACTTCGAAGAGATAGCCTTTCTAATCAAAGCACATGGTGTGATAGTTTGGGTTATCGTTTGTCACGGGTAAGGGATTTAACCAATGCGGTTTGTTCTGGCTGGGGCATGAATAGTTACGCTCCTTGTACTGGTGCAGTAGGTGCCACGCCGCAGTCTAGTGGTAATGGTTACATGCGTCATATAGGAGCAGGTTTTTTCACGGAGTGGGGCTACTTGGGCAACTACGTTGGTGCGGGCTTCTTCAACAACACCTGCTGGACAAGCGACACGATCGGTAGCAATGGCTTCTTTGTTCCCTCGTCCGGCGGCTCCGTCGGCGGCACTGGCGCTTCTTCCTACGCCTTCGGTGCTGTTTGCACCACACCTTAGTTTTTAGCGTTTAGTTCTTAATCCTTAGGGCGCGGAAAGTGTTTATGGTGCCAGAGAGGAAAATATAAAAAAGAATAAAGCCCCAGCGCAAGTGTTGGGGCGCTGAGCAGGCAAAGTTTGTGAGCCTTGAGCTTTAATGGCAGAAAACCAAAATAGCACCTCGACCGATACGCCTTAAAAGCTTGCGCTTTTGCTATTAACTGGTTGTTATTAACAAGTTGTTATTAATAGCTATTATCAAATAACAAAAACGCTTTCCTTAAAAAGCCAAATTCAACGTAATAAAAAAATAGCTAGCCTATAATTGTTTGATTTCATTTAAAAATAAAAAATTTAATAAAATCAATGGTCTACCTGAGCGATTTTAGAGTAAAAAACAACGCCTAATTCCTTTGCACAAAAAAAATCAGACATTATGTCTGATTTTTTTACTTTTTATCACGACAATATTTAAAAATCTAAATTCGCCGCTTTAAGGGCATTTTCTTCAATAAATAGTCGGCGTGGTTCAACTTCATCCCCCATTAATGTGGTAAATAATTGATCCGCTTCAATTGCATCTTTTATGGTGACTTGCAACATGCGACGACTGGTTGGATCCATTGTGGTTTCCCATAACTGTTCTGGGTTCATTTCACCTAGTCCTTTATAACGCTGAATAGTTAATCCACGACGTGATTCTTTAATTAACCAATCAACAGCTTCATCAAAAGATTCTACGGGTTGTTTGCGTTCTCCACGTTGAATAAAGGCGCTGTCTTCAAGTAGATCTTTTAATTGTGCACCAAGGTGGCAGATATTACGGTATTCATTACTATGGATGAATACTTGATCTAATGGATAATGAGTATCTACACCATGAGTTTTTACTTTAATGATTGGCACATATAGTTGTGCTTTTTCATTATATTCAGCTGAATAAAGGTAGCTGCTACCATGTTGTTCTTTATTTGATAGTTTTTCAACAAGGGTTTTTGCCCAATTTTCGGCTTGTTGTTGGTTTTGTAAAATACTTTCGTTTAATACATCATGATAAACTAATTCCGATAGCAACGCTTTTGGATAGCGACGTTCCATTTTTGTAATAAGTTTTTCGACTTTTTGATATTCAGCAATTAGTTTTTCTAATGCTTCGCCTGCAAGTGCAGGTGCATGGTCATTGACATGTAACGATGCATCTTCAAGCGCTAAGGCAATTTGAAATTGCGTCATTGCCTCATCATCTTTGATATATTGTTCTTGCTTGCCTTTTTTGACTTTGTATAAAGGTGGCTGTGCAATATAAACATAACCTCGCTCAATGATTTCTGGCATTTGTCGGTAGAAGAATGTTAATAATAATGTTCGAATATGCGAGCCATCAACGTCGGCATCGGTCATGATAATAATGCTGTGGTAACGCATTTTGTCTGGGTTATATTCATCACGGCCAATTCCACAACCTAATGCGGTAATTAGTGTTCCGACTTCTTGAGATGAGAGCATTTTGTCAAAACGTGCTTTTTCAACATTTAAAATTTTACCTTTAAGCGGTAAGATTGCTTGATTTTTGCGGTTGCGTCCCTGTTTTGCTGAGCCCCCCGCAGAGTCCCCTTCCACTAAGTACAGTTCAGATAGAGCTGGGTCTTTTTCTTGGCAATCAGCAAGTTTACCTGGTAATCCGCCTAAGTCTAAAGCGCCTTTTCGACGTGTCATTTCGCGCGCTTTACGGGCGGCTTCTCGTGCTCTTGCAGCATCGATGATTTTTCCGACAACAATTTTGGCATCACTTGGGTTTTCAAGTAGATATTCTGTTAACTTTTCGCCCATTACGGATTCAACGGCGGATTTTACTTCTGATGATACCAATTTGTCTTTGGTTTGTGATGAGAATTTTGGGTCAGGTACTTTAACTGATACTACCGCAATTAAACCCTCACGAGCATCATCGCCTGTGGCGCTGATTTTGGCTTTTTTGCTGTATCCTTCAGCTTCCATATAGTTGTTTAATGTGCGCGTCATTGCTCCACGGAAACCCGCCAAGTGAGTACCGCCATCTCGTTGTGGAATGTTGTTAGTAAAGCAATAGATGTTTTCTTGGTAACCATCGTTCCATTGTAGTGCTACTTCAACACCAATACCGTCTTTTTCTGTGCTGAAATAAAATATTTTAGGATGAATAGGATTTTTGTTTTTGTTTAAGTATTCAACAAACGCTTGAATGCCACCTTCGTAGTGGTAATGTTCATTTTTGCCTGTGCGCTCATCAAGTAATCTTATTGATACGCCTGAGTTTAAGAATGATAATTCTCGTAGTCGTTTTGCTAATATTTCGTAGACAAACTCAATATTGGTAAATGTTTCTGGGCTTGGCCAGAAGCGTACATAAGTGCCAGATTCAGATGTTTCGCCAATTACTTTTAGGGGAGCTTGCGGGACACCTAAGTTATAAACTTGTTGGTGGATTTTTCCATCACGATAAATAACTAATTCTAATTTATCTGATAAGGCGTTAACAACTGAAACACCTACACCATGCAAACCACCAGATACTTTGTAAGAATTATCATCAAATTTACCGCCAGCATGCAATACGGTCATGATAACTTCTGCTGCTGAAATACCTTCTTCTTCATGAATACCTGTTGGAATACCGCGACCATCGTCACGTACAGAAACGGAGTTATCAGGGTGGATTGTTACTTCAATATGGTGACAATATCCAGCTAATGCTTCATCTATGGCATTATCAACAACTTCAAAAACCATATGGTGAAGTCCTGTACCATCATCAGTATCACCAATATACATACCTGGACGTTTACGGACAGCATCAAGCCCTTTGAGTACTTTAATGCTAGAAGAATCATAAGAATTGGACATGGATTTCTCGACTTTTTTGATTGTTTATATCGTTCTGTATATTTACGAAATTATACCAGATTTTATGTGAAAAATCTTATCATTTTCATCGATCATATGGGTAATTTGCGATTGGTTAACTGCAGTAATAAATACTTGTGAATTAGCTTGTTTTAAACGTTTGGCTAACAATTCGCGTTTATTGTTATCTAATTCAGATGCAAAATCATCAAGTAGGTAGATACAAGCTTGGGTATTTTGCTTAGAGTAATATTCACCTTGAGATAAACGTAATGCGCACATTAATAATTTTAATTGACCACGTGATAATAGATCTTCAACTGGAATGTTATCAACACGTAATCGAATATCTGCTTTATGTGGTCCGGCTGATGTGTAGTTAAGGAGTTTGTCTCGTTCATACTGTTTGCGTAATATTTCAGCATAATCAGTACCATGCTCCCAACCTTGGTAATATTGGCAATTAAGTTGGTATTCGGGTAAGAAATCATGGCAAGTTTGTATAATTTCAGGAAAAATATGTTGTGAGTAGTTTTCTCTAATGTGGCTAATTTTTTCAGCGATGGGTGCAAGTTCTTTGTCCCAAGGTAATAATTGATTATAACTATGGGATTGCTTTAATAATGCATTGCGTTGTTTAAATAAACGCTTTAAATTATTCCATAAATGAACAAATTCAGGGTGATGATGAAAACATCCCCAATCAATAAATGCTCGGCGATATTTAGGTCCACCAGTCAATAAATCAAATCCTTCAGGTGTGATTAGTTGAATGGGTAATAATTTGGCTAAATCGGTTAATCGATAACCTTCATCTCCATCTATTCTGATTTTATTATCATTATTACGCGATTTAGCAAGCCCAATTGAGTGATTTTGTTGATTGGCTGTGTTTAGTTCGCTGAATAATACTAGTTCTGGCTGTTCGTGTTGAATAATTCGATTAGATTGAGTGTGTCTAAATGCACGACCATGACCAAGCATATAAATAGCTTCAAGTAAGCTCGTTTTTCCACTCCCGTTATCGCCAACAATGAAGTTGAAATGTGGCGATAAAGATAACTGTGCATAACTAATATTACGAAAATGATGAACTTTAATTTTTGAAAGAGTCATATGCTTTAAATTATTCCGGACGAAGCCGGAATATTAAGTAAGATTGGATTATAAGCGCATTGGCATAACAACATAAGTTGCTGTTTGATTATTGATATCTTCTATTTGTACACTTGATGTTGCATCGGTTAATAATAGTTGTACGCTATCACATTTCAATGTATTTAATATATCAAGTAGATAGGTTACATTGAAGCCAATTTCAAGCTCTGCGGATTCATATTTTACGTCAATAACTTCTTCTGCTTCTTCTTGTTCTGGGTTGTTTGCTGTAATCTTTATTTGATTGTTATGGACATAAAGTCGAATACCACGGAATTTTTCATTAGATAAGATCGCAACTCTTGATAGGGCGTTTCTGAGTTCTTCGCAAGATACTTCAAGTGGTTTATCTGGGTTGCGTGGCAATACTCGTTTGTAGTCAGGGAATCTTCCATCAATGAGTTTTGATGTGAAAGTGAAATCACCAAGATTAATCCGTAAGTTATTATTACCAATTTGCATATTGATTAATTCTTCGTTATCACTAACCAGTTTTGCAAGCTCTAGTACCCCTTTTCTTGGTAAAATGACAGAATGATTAGTTTTAGTATCTTGTTCAATAGGTTGTGAGCATAAAGCTAATCGATGTCCATCTGTTGCAACTGATTTTAGTAAACCATCTTCAATTTCAAATAACATGCCATTTAGGTAATATCTTACGTCTTGATTCGCCATTGAAAATTGTACCGCATCAATAAGGCGTTTAATGGTTTTTTGTGGAACTGAAAGTTCAACATCACTTTGCCAATTTTCTAAATTTGGAAAATCGGTAGCTGGTAGTGTTGATAATGAAAATTTACTACGTCCTGATTGAATCATCAATCGGTTATCGTCAACACTTATCGAAATTTTGGCATCATTAGGTAAGTTTCGACAGATATCAAGAAACTTTCTTGCTGGCACGGTTGTTGCACCTGGTTCACTCGGTTCAACTAATGGTAGATGAGATATCATCTCTATTTCAAGATCAGTTCCTGTCATCGATAGCGTGTTATCACTCACTTGTAATAATAAATTCCCCAAAATTGGTAGTGTAGGGCGACTACTTAATGGTGCACTTACAAGTTGTAATGGCTTTATTAGTTTTTCACGATCTATAATAAATTTCATAGTATTGATTCTTTTTAAGTTGATAATGTTCGAATTAAATTGGAGTAATCTTCTTTAATGTTATTACTTTCTTCTTTTAACTCTGCGATCTTTCTACATGCATGTAATACAGTCGTGTGATCTCTTCCACCAAAGCCGTCACCGATTTCAGGTAGGCTTTTATTGGTGAGCTCTTTGGCAAGCGCCATTGCTACTTGCCGTGGTCTTGCCACAGAACGAGAACGACGTTTAGAAAGTAAATCTGATACTTTAATTTTATAATATTCGGCAACTGTCTTTTGTATATTTTCAATGGTGACAAGTTTTTCTTGTAAAGCGAGTAAATCTTTTAAGGCATCTTTAACAAAATCAATGGTAATGGCCTTACCAGTAAAATTAGCATTAGCGATAACCCGATTAAGAGCACCTTCTAATTCACGAACATTAGAGCGTAATCGTTTAGCAATAAAAAAAGCGACTTCTTCAGGTAATTTAATATGATTTTCCTCGGCTTTTTTCATTAAAATTGCAACCCGTGTTTCTAGTTCTGGTGGCTCAATTGCAATGGTTAGTCCCCAACCAAAACGTGATTTTAGTCGGTCTTCAACGCCATTAATTTCTTTAGGATAGCGATCTGACGTTAAAATAATTTGCTGATTACCTTCTAATAAAGAGTTAAAGGTATGGAAAAATTCTTCTTGAGATCGCTCTTTATTTGCAAAAAACTGAATGTCATCGATAAGTAAAGCATCAACAGAACGGTAGTAATTTTTAAATTCTTCGATAGCGTTATTTTGTAGTGCTTTGACCATGTCTTGCACAAAGCGTTCGGAATGCATGTAAACAACTTTGGCGTTGGCTTTTTTTGCCATTATTTGATTGCCAACTGCATGTAATAAATGCGTTTTACCTAAACCGGTGGAACCATATAAGAATAGTGGATTATAAGCTTTTCCTGGATTTTCAGCTACTTGTTTTGCAGCCGCAACAGCAAGTTGGTTTGATTTACCCTCAACAAAACTATTAAAAGTGTGCTTATGGTTAATACCTGAATGATACACATGATTATTATTGGTTTCTTTTGTTGTTTTCCATGCAGGAACAACCTCTGCTTTCTTTTGGTTATTTTGTTCTTTTTTATCTGCGGATACGGTTGAACCAACTTCAAGAAATAATTTTAGAGAATCGTCATTAATTAGTTTATTTAATAGTTGAGAAATAGTAGTTAAATATTTATTTCTTACCCAATCTAGGACAAATCTATTGGGCGCATAGATATAGAGTTTATTATCAACCATTTCCGCTTGCAACGGGCGAATCCATAAGTTGAATTCTGTTGTGGGGATTTCTTCTTGTAATTGAGAAAGGCAATCTTGCCAAATAGCGGTAGGCACGGCAACTCCTTTAACTTTGCTTACTAACAATATCGTGAAGTATTATAATCTTTTTTGTGGATAATTTGTAGATCTAAGGTAATATTTAATTTAGTTGTTAACAATAAAAATAAGAAAAACCCGGCTTATAACCGGGTCTTAATGAAGTATCTAAATAACAAAAAATTAATTTGTTTCATTAGTTACTTGAACTTCTTTCTCGTTAAGTGCTTTAACTTCAATTTCAACACGACGATCTGGAGCTAAACAAGCTTTTAAGCTAGCACCACGAAGAGCATTACATTTTGTACCAGTAACTGGTTGAGATTTACCCACACCACGAGCACTAATTAGGTTAGAAGGAACACCTTTAGCAATTAAATATTTCATTACTGAGTTAGCACGTTGTTCTGATAGTTTTTGGTTATAACTAACTGAACCGATACGGTCAGTATGACCAATTACTACGATAGCGCTTTCAGTTGGGTTAAGTTTAACAAGATTTGTTAGTAAGTTGTCTAATGCTTGGCGACCTTCTTCTTTTAAGTCAGCTTTCGCATAAGCAAATAGCACATCTTCATTTAATACATAGCGGTTTACTTCAGTTTTTAATTCAACTGGTGCTGGAGTAGCTGGTGAACCTAAACGATAAGTAATACCCAAGCTTACAGTACCTGCGTCTGGAGTTGCTTTGCTTTTAGTATGAATATGTTGAACATATTGGTATTCTAAACGAGTAGAGAAGTCTTCGTCTAAACGATAGTCAAGACCTAATGCATAAACTGGAGATAGGTCAGTTTTTGTGCCACCACGTCCGTATCTTTCTTTAATATCATTCTTCCATTTAGCAATAGTAACCATGCCTCCAGCACGACCATAAATATCTAGATCGCCAATGATAGGGTAGCTTAATTTACCGGTTAATGAAACGCCTTGTGCAGAAAGTTTACTATTACCCGCTTTAGTCTTATCATCAGTCCAAGTTCTTTTATATTTAGCAGAACCTAACCAATCATAACCTAACTCAAATGCTAAATATGGGTTTGCTTGGAAGCCAAGGAAAGCGCCACCAGCAACATTGCTACGATTTGAAGTTTTAATACCAACTTCATCTTTATCAAAGCCACGAACTTTATGTGCATCTAATCGATAAAGCTCTGACCAACCTAATTTAGCACCTGTATAAAAAGTGTTGTCTTCGTATGCTGCGTTAGCTGCAGTAGCTGTTAAACTTGCAACTGCGATTGCTAGAGCTAGAGTAGTTTTTTTCATTTTATTGCCTCAACTTATATGTTGTTATAGACGATGTTTAGTTTCTTTTATTGTTTAAAATTCATTTAAATTAAAAAGAACAATACTTATTTTTATATAATTATGTTACCCATAATCTGTTGTCAAGTATAGCATAGATAATAGGCAAATCTATAGTTATTGCAGTTACAATAAAAAAAATTTAGATAATTTTATCAAATAATTTTGTTAATTGTTATGTAAAAGTCATTAATAGTATTTGCTAATGCATTAGCCATAATAAAAAAGTCAGCTTCTAATCGCTTATTAAATTCATCTGAACCGATATCTTCGTTTTCATCCAAAATAGCAGAATCAAACTTAATTCGTTTAAATGTTAAGTCACTATTAACAATAAAGCTAACGCCTCTTTCATCAATAATTTTAATTTTAGTGATCCATTTCCCTGAATCGAAATGGACACGCATTTCATCACTGGTGATTTCTTGATTTTTACAGCTAATAATTCCATTTCCTTCAAGAGGATCTTTTAGTTCGGCTTGATCGCCTAATAAAAATGGTGGGAATTTTAGGTTTTCCTTAGCCCATGAGGTCATAACCTGTTCAAGTGGTTTATCAATCGATAAAGGGGTTAAAGCGAGTGAGCCAAGCTCTTTACGTAAAATCGCTAAGATATCTTCTGATTGTTTAAAGCTACTACAGTCAACAATAATGCGTTTATTATGCGTATCTAACCATAACCAATAATGATTATATTTACTAAAAGCCCTTGGCATTAGATCAATCATAACTTCATCTTTTAAAGTCGCCTTTTCGTTTTTAGTTAGTTTTCTGCTTAGTGCTTGTTCTTGTTTATCGATTTTTTCTAATAAAGCTTGTTTTATTACGGGTGCTGGTAATATTTTTGTTTCTTTTTTGATCCGTAATAATAAATGCCCTTGCATATCAACTATAAAATCATCTTGGTTATTATCATGATAAGGCGAAACCCAACCCATTTTTGTGGTGTCTAAATTACCACATGGAGTAAAAGGGTGAGACTTTAGCGCTTTTTCTATTGGATCTTTATTAAGTAACGTGTCGCTATTAAGTTGGTAAATTATGGCATTTTTAAACCAAAGCATACTTTTCTATTTCCTGCATTTTGTGATAAAGGGTTATCATTGTTTAAATAAGTAACAGCTTATAGAGAATAATAAGCTGTCATTATTTGGTTATTGAGTATAAATGTATATTTATCAGAAGCTATAAGATACACCCATATAAATCGAGGTTACCGTGCTATTGTCCACCATTGGGCTATCTGCCACATCACCAGTTAATTTGTCAATATGAACACCACCAAATGTCGCAATATTTGGGGTTAATGAATATTGTGCAGCTAATTCAGCATAAGGTGTCAATGACGCATCAGCATTAAAGTATCGTAATCCTGAACGAGAGGTTTCTTTATATGAAACACCATAATAATAATCATTGTGCTTATTATTAGCCCAATTTATACCGATGGTGGGCGCAACAATCAAATTGCCTTGCATATAAGGAACAGTATAATCAGCATTTATTAAAATACTATTACTTTCATTTAATACATCAGTTCCTACACTACTGGAAAAACTTCCCCAATTGGTATCAATAGAATACTCGATTTCTGCAAGTAATGTTGAATGGCGGCTATCAAGTAGTCTTAATTGGTGGTTATCTGAATCATGTGGCTTAAATTCGTTAGATAAATAACGTGCGCCAATAGACACGCTTTGATTGTCCTGATTATAAGCATAAATACCAGCTGACAGATCATCGATAAAAAACAGACCATTATCATAATCAATATGAGGAATAGGGTAATAATTAGTACTATAACTTTTATACGGTGAATTAGTCCGACCCACACCAACCCCGATAGAGGTAGAGTCAGCTAATGCAATTTGGGTAACTCCTAAAGTTATTATTGATAAAATAGATAGTGTACAAAATGTTTTTTTCATTTTTCATACCCATATATAAAAGGTGATCACCTGTCGTTATTTATACTAATTTTATATCTTATTGATAGTTAGTTTTGTCGTCACACAATCTATACATTAATTGTACATTGTAACAAACAAATTTCCTGAATAATAATGCCACATTTTATCATGTTTGAATATCAATTAGTGAGACAACTTATGAGTAAACCAACTTTAGAAATGATTAATAGCCGTCCTGATGATGCTACTTTGTTAGCAGATGAGGCAAAATATTGTTCTTTCGGTGATACAGTGCATTATGTAGAACCACCAAAAATTTTTGATGGTTGTGAAGGTAGTTATATGTATGACAAAGAAGGCAAAGCTTTCCTTGATCTGCAAATGTGGTATTCTGCATGTAACTTCGGTTATGCCAATGAGCGTTTAAATAATGTTCTTAAAAAGCAAATTGATACCTTACCACAATGTGCTAGCCAATATTTACACCCAACTAAAATTGAATTAGCTAAAACTATTGCTCAAGGTATGGAAAAGCGATTTGGTTATGAAGGGCGGGTACATTTCAATGTAGGTGGTTCACAGTGTATTGAAGACTCTTTAAAAGTTGTTCGTAATGCTACTGGTGGTAAATCATTAATGTTCGCTTTCCAAGGTGGATACCATGGCCGAACTCTAGGTGCTTCATCAATTACATCAAGTTATCGTTATCGTCGTCGCTATGGTCATTTTGGTGATCGTGCTATGTTTGTTCCATTCCCATATCCTTTCCGTCGTCCAAAAGGCATGACAGCAGAAGAGTATGGTGAACATTTAGTCGCAGAATTTGCGCGTTTATTTGAAACTGAATACCACGGTGTTTGGGATCCAAAAGTTGGGCAAGCTGAATATGCAGCGTTCTATGCTGAACCTTTACAGGCAACAGGTGGTTATATTGTTCCTCCTCGTAATTACTTTAAAGGACTTAAAAAAGTTTTAGATCAGTATGGTATTTTATTGGTGGTTGATGAAATCCAAATGGGCTTTTATCGTACAGGTAAACTTTGGTCAATTGAACACTTTGATGTTAAACCTGATGTTGTTGTTTTTGCTAAAGCATTAACTAATGGTCTTAATCCACTAGGTGGTTTATGGGCGCGTGAAGAATTAATCAATCCTCAAGTATTCCCAGTTGGCTCAACCCACTCAACTTTTGCATCAAATCCATTAGGTACAGCTGTTGGTCTTGAAGTATTAAAAATGACTTCTGAAACAGATTACGAAAAAATGGTAATGGATAGTGGTGCTTATTTCCTTGAGGGTTTAAAAACACTTGAGAAGAAACATAAAGAAATTGGTGAAGTTGATGGTTTAGGCTTGGCACTTCGCGCAGAAATTTGTACAGAAGATGGCTTTACAGCTAATAAAGCCTTAGTTGACAAAATGGTTGATATTGGTATGTCTGGTGATCTTGATTGGAAAGGTACCAAAATGGGATTAGTGCTTGATATTGGTGGTTACTATAAAAATGTGATTACTTTTGCACCATCATTACACATTTCTCGTCAGGAAATTGATCAAGGTATTGAACTTCTAGATCAGTTAATTACCCGAGCGAAAAAAGAACTTTAATTGTTTGATCTTCATAATCCCGTCAATGTCTATTGGCGGGATTATGTGTTACAGCCAATCATAGATTTACCTTATGAAATACCTTAATCAGTTAGAACCTAATGAATTAATAAACAATTTTTTAGCTCATCCTCCGCAAGATTTTTCAGCATGGCTGAGCGAAGATGGTGTGCCTATTTTTTCTGCTAAGTTTGATCTTCTTACTACTGCAGATGATGATTTCAGGCATAAAGTTCAGAAACTTCCTTTTTATAATAAATGGCGGCGTTATTTACAACCTCATACTTGTTTTGTTGGTGCTACTGTTTCGGAATATGCATTATTAACTGATAACGTTGATGTGAATCAATTGGCTGAACACCTTAAAGCTGCTTATGCTAAGCAGTATCCTTTTTTTATTGTTAAAGATATTCCTGTTGCTTCTCCTTTACTAAACGAAAAAGACAACCATTATTCAATGGATTTTATTTCGTCATTAAAAGAAAATGGTTTTATAGAAGTTGAAGGGCAGGCATTAGCTTGGGTTCCGATTGACTTTGCAAATATGGACGAGGTTTTTTTACGGTTTTCTTATAGCCGACGTAAAAATTTTAGAAGAAAATTAAGATCACGTGAAAAATTAAATATTAATGTTTTGCATAGTGGTGATGATTGTTTTTTTAATGATACTGTTCTAGATGAGTATTATCAATTGTATCTTAATGTTTATCAGCAAAGTGAAATACATTTTGACTTATTGACCAAACCATTTTTCACCCAACTATTACAATGTAAAACCCAAAATGCACATATAGTGACTTATCACTATAATGATAGGTTGGTGGGGTTCAATATTTGTTTTGTTGTTAATAATATGCTAGTTGATAAATATATCGGTATGGTTTATCCGCAGGCAAGGGAACTTAATCTCTATTTTGTAAGTTGGTTTGTTAATCTTGAATATGCTTTACAGCAAGGTTTTAGTCACTATATTGCAGGTTGGACAGATCCCGAAGTAAAAGCTTCGTTAGGTGCAAAATTCACCTTTACTAAACATCTTGTCTATATTCGCAATCCATTATTAAGAACCGTATTGCGTAGATTCATTGGTCATTTTGAAAGTGACAAGGAGAAAGTAACATGACATGTCCTATTATTCTCAATTTTGATAGAAGTGTTGGTGAAATTTATCATGCTAAAACGATTGATTTTACCCAATGGCAAGATGCGATTCGTTTTGGTTGTACTAAGAAAAAATTTCACCAATTTAAAGATGTGTTACAGCAATCTTTACCTGAAAACCATGGCACGGTATTAATGGGTAGCGGTGATTATCACCATATTTCATTATTACTGATTGAAAATCTAGCTAAACAATACTCTGCCGAAAATCCAATTCAAGTCGTGATTTTTGATAATCATCCAGACAATATGCGATATTTGTTTGGTATTCATTGTGGCTCATGGGTTAGTTATGTGGCAAGTTTGCCTTTTGTTAGTCATGTACATGTACTTGGTATTACGTCTCATGATATTGGGCTTTCTCATTTTTGGGAAAATAGATGGTCAGCGCTTTTTCATAAAAAGTTGACTTATTGGAGCTTGGAGGTCAATGTTGCATGGGCCAAAAAAATTGGTTTAGGACACGCTTTTCGACATTTTGCAACACCAGATGATCTTATTGCGAGCTTTTTATCAGAACAGTATCACAGTGCACAACCCGTTTACTTATCGATTGATAAAGATGTATTGAGCGAAGATGTAATTCATACCAATTGGGATCAAGGTAAGCTACAAACATATCATATTCTTGATACTATATCATCAATAAAACCTAGAATTATTGGTAGTGATATTACGGGAGAGCTATCTATATGGCAATCATCAAATTGGTTTAAACGTTTACTCAGTTCACTCGATAAACAACCTACCATATCGCCAGATAAGCTTATCAATTGGCAACAAGAACAACATCAACTTAATTTAACCTTATTAAGGGCATTAGCAGTATAAACTTGTAAAAAGGTTTTAGGAAAGCGGTACTTTAAGTATAAACCTTTACCTACCTTTCCATTATTGTGTTCAGAATTTAATGTTGATGATTGTGTAAATTTTGTTTAGATAATTTATTTTCAGCTAGGGCTAAAAAGAGAATACCTGAAACAATTAATATTGCACCTATTAACTTGAATAATGTAATCGGTTCGTGAAATAACCAGATTGAAACAATCATAACTGTCACAATTTCAAAGTGTGATGCAGCAAAAGCAGGACCTACAGGTGCTTTTTTTAATAATGTCATCCAAGTGAAGAAAGTAAGAATATATCCTACTATTGAAATATAAATCCAAGGATTGGTAAATACTCGGATTAACCATTGAATACTCATTTCTAATGGTTGAGCTTCGATAGCCGTTAATTTAAAACTACATTGCGCAATTGTGTCAAAAAAGAGCAATACAGAAAATCCAATTAAATAAAATCTAGCCATATTAAGACATTCCTACAAAAATGACACCAGCTGTAATTAATAGCATCCCAATTAAGCGATAAATAGTTAGTAATTCTTTAAAAATAATTCGACCAACTAACATAATCGTAATGATATTAAATGAAGCAAGTAATACGCCTTGAGAAAGAGGGACTAAGGTTAAAAAGGCTAACCATAATAAAAATTCAGCAATATAAGATATAACACCAACCCAAATCCACTTATTTTTCGATAAATCTAGCCAGTAGTACCAACCATCGCGATTATTTGGCGCGATGGCTGCAAATTTAAAAGCGACTTGTCCTAGCGTATCAAAACAGATATTACTAATCCAAAGTATAATAACTAATGGTGACATTATGCTTTTATTCCTTCTGCGATATTATCAAAGAACGATGCACACTCTTTGATTACTTCACGGCGTTGGCTGTCAATAGTAATTAAATGATAACTATCATTTAAGACCACTAATTTTGTTGAGCCTGATACTGATTTTTCAACTAATTTGGCATTAGTTTCTATATTGGCGATATCATCATTGCCTGAATGCATAATTAAACAAGGCGAAATTACTTTAGGTAATTGTTTGCGCATCTCTTTTGCCAATAACTGCATTTCGGCAAGTGCAGGAAACGGGTTACCAGCAAGCCCTGCTGATGCCGCATCGCCACTTAACATGCTTTCGGACACTACTGCGCGAATGCGTTCATCTTTAAGCCCATAAGGTGGTTTTTCAATGAAAACCTTTTTTTGAAAAATACCCAATTTTTTAAAATAGACTAATAAGAAGAAAAGTTTTTTTGCCCAAAATGGCATACTCCAACCATCATAACAAAATGTGGGGGCTAAAACGCCAACACCTTTAATTTGTTCAGGTCTATCGGCAGCAAGTTTTAGTGCAAGTAGCGCACCCATTGATAATCCAGCAACAAAAACATTATCTACATGCTGTGCTAAATAATCTGCGCCATCTTGTACGCTTTTATACCAATCTTGCCATGTTGTTTTACACAGATCTTCTTCAGTACCACAATGCCCAGCTAATTGGATTGCATAAACAGTAAATCCAGCTTTATTTAATCCATTAGCTAAAATGCGCATTTCATTAGGGGTACCAGTTAAACCATGAATCAAAAGTACGCCATTTTTGTTACCTGGTAGAAAGTAAGATAAATTTTGAATTGTACTCATTAATATTCCTTTATTTTACCATCATGACAGGGATAACGGCATGTTGTGCCCGTTTTAATGCCGAGGTTACATCTGCGAAACTAGTAATCTTACAATGTTCAATTTTATTTTTTTCACAATAATTAACTAACTTGTCTTTGGCAAAAACGAAATCAACATTATGTGATACGCAATAGTCTGATGTACCGTCACCAACATATAATATTTGCGAAAAGTGCTGTTGTTTTTTTACATGATTACATTTGCAATTGCCACTTTGCTTAATACAGTCCTTGTTTGCGTAAGGAAACTCAAGGCGCCAGCTGCGTGCGTTATTATGCATTAATTTATTAGCAAAAATTGGTAAATGTTCAATACCATGACGTTTTAAAATAAACTCAATGGCATAATCTAAACCGTCGCTGACCACATGAACGGGAATATTGTTCTGTTCGGTATAATGAATAAAAGCTTTAAAATCCATGTCTATTTCAATTTGTGATAAAACTTGATTGAGTTCATCTAAGCTTGCATCCATTAATGCAATTTGTTTACTCATACATTCTTGAGAGCCAATTTTACCGTTAACCCACAATTCTTCAAGCTCATCACAACCATTTTGACCAAAGTGGCTTAGTAAAGTATCGGTGACATCTTTAACACTAATCGTACCATCAAAATCACACAAAACAATTGGCGTGTGATTTTGTGGATAAGATGGATGAAAAAGATGGTTCGCTATTGATGAAAAAGTATTCATTTTGATAAAAAATAGTCTATTTATAGATATTGGCGTAAATTCTCTCATAGAGTTGCTATAAACTTTGTAGCCTCTTTGTATATATTTTGTAACGGGAAAAAAATTATCTGTATAATGAGGTATCTCTAGGTACAAGCTACAGTAATCGAGAACAGATAATGAGTGAACGTATATTAATCATTGAAGATGATCAGCGCTTAGCTAATTTAATTCAAGTTTATCTAATTCGGCAAGGATATCTTGTTGAATGGCATAATAGTGGAGAAGGGGCAGAAGAAAAGATTCAACAACTTAATCCCGATCTAGTTATTTTAGATGTAATGTTACCTGTAAAAACAGGTTTTGATATTTGTCGAGATATTCGTACATGGTTTAGTAATTTTATACTGATCATGACAGCAAGTGAAGATAATATTGATGAAATTGTTGGGCTTGAATTGGGAGCGGATGATTATTTAGCAAAACCAGTTGAACCCAGATTATTACTAGCGCGAATACGAGCTTTATTACGACGGAAACAGATAGAAACCGACAAAGACAATACGAAAGAGTTTGTTTTACCACAGAATAATAAAACTTTAATATTTGATAATCTAGTCATAGACGGTGAAAACCGAAAAGTACTCTTGCACGAGCAAGAAATTGATTTAACCACAGCCGAATTCGATCTGCTATGGTTGCTTGCTTATAATGCGGGAACTATTCTTTCTCGAGATGATATTTTTTCTCAAGTAAGAGGGATCGATTTTGATGGTAGCGATCGTTCTATTGATGCTCGTGTTTCAAGACTTCGTCGTAAATTACTCGATGATCCAGATAATCCGTCTCGCATAAAAACAGTGCGAGGAAAAGGCTACTTATTTATGCGAGAAGGAGAAAATCATTGAGTCAATTATTAGCCAAGCCGCTATTTTTTAATCGCCGTATTGTATTTTATCTAGTTATTTTACTTTTATTGCAAAGTATTATTGCTTATGGGGCTTTATTGGTTTTTGATTCATTACCTTCATCATTAACCGATATGCCAGATGATCATGTTGTATTTCGTGAATCTCAACGAGGTACAGTGAATCTGATTCGTATGCAAATTAAAGAACATAAAGATCGACCCCTTCAAGAAGTGGTTAATGAATTGCAACCTTATTTTGGCTACCCTATCGAAGTGTTACCAATTAACACACCGTTACCTGATACTGTGCTTAATGAGTTAAAAAAACTTGGTTTTTCTTATGATGGTGATAATGAGATTGTTTATATAGATTTAAAAGATGGCAATTTGCTTCAATTAGGCCCGATTGTAATGCGGGATATTTTGGCATCCAATACCATGTCCTTGACCATCTTTCTTGTTATTTGGGCTTTGTTTAGTGCTATTGTTTTTTTTATTTTAATTTATATGGCTTTTAGTGCCGTATGGAAGGATCTAGTTAATATCAGACAAACTGCCGAGCAGTTAGGGCAAGGTAATTTAAAAGCCCGAACCGAAAATGTTAAAGGTTGGTTATTTAAGCCGCTAGCAAATGTTTTAAATAATATGGGAACGCATATTGAACATCTAGTTGGTACCAATCAAACAATCTCTCATGCGATGGCTCATGAATTACGTACACCTCTTGCCCGTATGCGATTTGAACTTAGTATGCTTGAAGAGTCTACCGATGAAAAAGAGAGATTTTTGCTACAAAAAGGCATGAGTGATGATATTAATGAACTTGAGACATTAATCAATGCTAGTTTAAATTACTTTAAAATGCAGCAAAGCAATGTTGAATTAAACTTCACGAGGGTATCATTAAAACAGTGGAGTGAAAAAGTTTGCCAATCCTTAACATTATTTAAACCAAAAGGATTTGAACTAACTTGTAATAGCCAAGATGCATATGCAATGATTGATACTAATTTAGTTGAAACCATAGTTAAAAATTTGTTACTAAATGCTTTTAAGTATGCAGCACATAAAGCAGTTTTGAATATCACAAAACAAGAAAATCGAGTCATTCTTGAAATCGATGATGATGGTGTGGGCATTCCCTTTGATGCACGTGAAAAGATTTTTATGCCTTTTGCAAGACTTGATACGAGCCGAACTCGATCAACTGGAGGTTATGGACTCGGTTTAGCTTATGTAAAACTAATGGCAGAATTTCATAATGGTAAAGCCTTTGTTGTCACTAGCCCACTAGGTGGAGCAAGATTTGTGGTTTCATTGAAATCGGGTGATGAATAAAAATAATTAGTTGTATTTTTAGCGAAAACCGTCAGGTAGAGCTTTTATTTTATTTAATTTTTTATTTTTGTGTTTTTGCTAAAAAGATATGTTTTTTTGTTAAAAATAGCAGGGTTTAATCAAAGACTAATTTTGTCGATGGGAATCGTCTGTTTTCCATTTCAGAAATAAGAAAAATTTGTTATATTCGTTACATAATAAGCAATAATATAGCAAATATTCTCAATTTGTTATTAATAAATATATCACCAGAGGTTTTTTTATGAGCGGTTCATTACCGAGCGAAACAGATAATCGTCCATCTAATTTTATTCGCCAAATTATTGATGCTGATTTAGCAGCAGGAAAGTATAAAACTACGCACACACGTTTTCCTCCAGAGCCTAATGGTTATTTACATATTGGTCATGCTAAATCAATATGTTTAAATTTCGGTATTGCGCAAGATTATAAAGGTAAATGTAATTTACGTTTTGACGATACTAATCCAGCTAAAGAAGATATAGAGTATGTTGACTCGATTAAAGAAGATGTCCGTTGGTTAGGGTTTGAATGGGATGGTGAAATTTGTTACTCATCTGACTATTTCGACCAATTATATGAATATGCTATTGAGCTAATCAATAAAGGACTTGCTTATGTTGACGAGCTTTCAGCTGATGAAATCCGTGAATATCGAGGAACACTTACTCAACCGGGTAAAAATAGCCCTTATCGTGATCGTAGCATCGATGAAAATTTAGCGCTTTTTACCCAAATGAAAGAGGGCAAATTTGCCGAAGGAAAAGCATGTCTGCGTGCTAAAATTGACATGGCATCACCATTTATTGTGATGCGAGATCCAGTATTATATCGTATTAAATTTGCAGAACATCACCAAACAGGTAATAAATGGTGTATTTATCCAATGTACGATTTCACCCACTGTATTTCTGATGCGATCGAAAATATTACCCATTCGCTTTGTACACTTGAATTCCAAGACAATCGCCGTTTATACGACTGGGTATTAGATAATATTACAATCGAGGCACGACCTCATCAGTATGAATTTTCAAGATTAAATCTTGAATATGCGATTACTTCAAAACGTAAATTAAATTTACTTGTTTCAGAAAAAATTGTTGATGGTTGGGATGATCCGCGTATGCCGACTGTTTCAGGTTTACGTCGTCGTGGTTATACACCAGCTTCGATCCGTGAATTTTGCCGTCGAATTGGTGTGACAAAACAAGAAAATACCGTAGAAATGAGTACCCTTGAGTTTTGTATTCGCGAAGATCTTAACGAAAATGCGCCTCGTGCTATGGCGGTGCTTGATCCAGTTAAAGTTGTCATTGAAAACTTCTCGGATACTATTGATGAAGTGCTTAGTATGCCAAATCATCCAAATCGTCCTGAGCTGGGTCATCGAGAAGTCACTTTCACTCGTGAAATCTATATTGATCGTGCGGATTTTCGAGAAGAAGCCAACAAAAATTACAAACGTTTAGTATTAGGTAAAGAAGTGCGATTGCGTAATGCCTATGTGATTCGAGCAAATCGAGTTGAAAAAGATGCCGAAGGTAATATTCAAACGATTTATTGTAGTTATGATCCAGCAACCTTAAATAAAAATCCTGAAGATGGTCGTAAAGTCAAAGGTGTAATTCATTGGGTTTCAGCTAAATTTGCAAAACCAGCCGAAATTCGCCTGTATGATCGTCTATTTAATACGCCAAACCCAGGTGCAGCAGAGGAATTTTTATCAACCATTAATCCTACTTCGTTAGTGATTAAGCAAGGTCTTGTTGAACCTAGTTTACAAAAAGCTCAGGCGGGGAAAGCTTATCAATTTGAACGAGAAGGTTATTTTTGTTTAGATAGCAAGTTTGCAACTGAAGATAAGCTAGTGTTTAACCGAACCGTAGGGTTAAGAGATAGCTGGAACGAAGCGTAATTTAATATGCTACAATTCGCCGGCTTAAGTCGGCGAATGTTTGTTACCACAATGACTTAAGCCAAAATCAAAGCCTTTTATTGTCTCTATCATCTTATCTAATTAAAAATTATCAGTATTTAGATGTGTGGTGCACTCAATGGAGTAAATTTCTATTAAGTGCTTATTTCTAGTCATTTTTATATTTTAGCTTTCATTTTTATGACTTTTTAACTTCGTTAAGTAATTTTAATGCAATAATAATTAATATGATAGCGCCAATAACTAAGCTAACCCAAATTAACCATTTAGGTAAAATTGAATCTCTTGTCGGATCATTATTTGCTTGGGATAATACTTTTTTACCTGCTAGTTTAATATTTTCACCAACAAAGGCTTGTGGCACATCAACTACAGATATTGAATCTGAAAGTAATGCTTTTTCACTTAACGATGCAGACGTTGCTTTTGCTGATCCCCAAGCTAAAATGAAGGGACCATTATTGGCGCTATTAAAAACAACACTCATGCGATTGCGGTAAGCTGTTAGTTGTGGTGCTTCATCAAAGCTTGCGTTGATGGCTTTAATTTTTACTTGTTTAATAATTAATCCAGCACTGATATGTTGGCTATGATCATTGCTATCTATGTTTCGAATAATATAGTCATCAAGTTTATGCCATGTTTTATCTTTGTCATCGGTTTTATAATAGATGCTAGTAGGTAAAACCATACGTGGGTTTTGTAGCTTAATTGATAACTCTCTAACTGGTTGAGGTGATGGTAACTGATAAGTTGCTTCTTGACCATCTGATGATGTTAGTTCGAAGTTAATTGGGAAAAGAGCTAATTTTGGTGTTTCTTTTCTTGAAGTAAATTCAATTTTTTTGACGTTAGGAACTGTGGATTGATCTGACTTTAATAATAAAATCCAATAGCGTGCTTTGTAATTAGTGTTTGTTGGTATATCAATTGTATTTACTCTAAGTGACTGATTACTATTGTTATCAGTCAAAGACATCATTGGAACATTATTGAGTGCAGTTTGCCAATTACTTAAATCTTGGCTATAAAGCAATTTAGCAATTGCTTGCCAATTTTGATTTTCAGCTACATCAAAATCAATGGATAAACGACTTATGGCTTGTTCTAACTTAACATTTTCGGGAATTTGCAATAAATACCTTGCGGTATAGTCACCTTGGCTATTTGCTTTATCGAGATAGATTTGAACATCTTTATTGTTGATATTGATATTATACTGTTCAATCGCCATTTTGCTTTGATCTTCATCTTTGTTTTCATTTAACGCGTAAATAGCCACTGGAAAAGTTTGATTATTATCACTTTGCTGATAAACATTGACTAATGCATAAGGTACAGGCTGACCTTTTTGGTTAAAAATGCGAATATCATCTAATGAACTTGATAATGTTTGTGTATAAACATCATGAGTCAGTTCTATTCTGCTATACATGCTAGTATCGTTGGAGATATCAATCATGGCACCATAGGCATACTGGTTAGTTTTGTCTATCGCTTGGCTAAATCCACTTATTAATAACAGCGAACTCAATAGAAATTTTTTCATAATTTTTTATCCATAATAATCAATGACATTCACGAATTTTTATTTATTGTTATATTAAACTGAATGATATTATCAGAATGATTTCTGAAAACGTCATTGTTAAACTTAAACCTATTTTTTATAGTGTATTTATTCATCAGTATCACCATTTTTTAACTTAGGCGGTAATGGTGCTAAATACCCAATTAACAGCATTAATAACGCAACACCAATAAAGGCAAATGCACGAAGTAATCCATCAAGCTCACGGATATCTACAAATATTAATTTAATAATAACGATCACTTGAATAAATTCACCGCTATACCATATTTTCCGAAGTGAATAACGGTGTCCAATAGTCACCAATATTACTGCAGTTAACATCCAAAGTAATGATGCAGTCATTTGGACAATATTATTGTGCCATAAAGAATTAGCTGTCCAAGATATGTCAAACATTTGGCTTAAGCAGCGTAAAACGATACTGTTTCCCCAGAAAAAGGTTAAAACAATTAAAGGCACTAGAACCATATTAGGTAATGGTATTTTAAAGCTTGCAAGATTCATTATCCTGCTATTTAGTTGTAAATGGTTTATTGCAAGTTTTAACCAAACGCTAAACATCATTAAAGCAAAGATTGCACTTTCTTCAAGTGGATTAATGATAGGAACATAATTCCAATAAATGATTTGACCACTCATACCAAGCCCAACTATTAAATAAAATCCTAAATAGATAACAACAGGTAATAAACCTATCATCCAATAAGATTTAATTAATGATATTGTGGTCATAATTTGGCGTTTAATCAGTATATAAAATAGTAGAATAATGCTGCTAGCAATAGTTGCAGTTACACTCCATTTTATTACTTCGTATCCCCATGGTAATTGATTAAGTAAATGAGTAGATTCTCGTGTTATCCAGTATAAAATCATCCAAAATAAACTGATGTGTAACATATCAAATAAACGATAAATATTTTGTTTATTTATTTTAAAACTACGATTTACAATACTGTTTGTGATAAGTGCCTTTCCAATATGTAAATAATAGTAAGCACTAACAAAGGCTATGATCCAAACCACGCTCCAAATGCCAGAGTTTAATAAATAGTAGGATTCGGCATAGCTTTTAAATAAAGCTAGTAATATCATTAGCCATAAGGTTAACCCAGAATAACAGAGCTGATGCCAATTGATTTTTTTCCCAACGATATACCATAGCCATGAAGAAAAAGTGAAGCATAATAAAATTGGTAATACTTTTGGTGTTGTATTGTCAATATGTAAATAAATACTTGATAAAATCCATATTACCCAAAATATAACAGCAACAGCGATAAACATCGTTTTAAGTAAATTATTTGTATTAATTCTACAACCATAGCAATGCCATAAACAGGCATTCACTAGCAAAATGGCACTTATAATACCAAGTAGTAGTGTAAGCGAGCTCGGATTTAATTGTTCATATTCGAAAGATATACAAGCTGAAACAATACCAAATAATGTAATTGCGACACCTAATAAAGCAGTACGATAATGTTTTTGCGAAAGCATAATCCAACTTAATGCTGTTCCTTCAAATAACCAAATTGTGGCAGTCCAATTGGCACTAAAGGCAAGTGGAATAGCCAACGTACTAAATGATAGACCAATGGCCAAGCCATAAAGCGAGATTTTTTTTGCTGAAGATTTCAACAAGCGCAGAATGAAATAAGAGCCAATAATATAAAACAGACCAAATGCCAATGATGAAAATGCAGGTCCAAATTCCCACTGATTGGTAATAGAATATTGTAATGCAAAACCGGATAACGGTGTGCCAAATAGTAAAATTAAATCAATAGCATTTTGATTATGTTCTTTATTAAAACTTCGAACCGAGAATAAAACAGCTAAAATACCATAAATTAACATATTGGCGATGATAAATATTTGGCATTCAATGTAAAACCCAGGGCGGAAATTACTCATTCCCCATAGTAGAGATATTACAAAGGTGAATAAAAATCCTAATAAATTAAGTATTCGCCAAGACTGCCAGATGCTAACAACTAAAATAGCACTGGAAATCATCAAATAATAACTAAATAAAGCAATATGATTGCCTGAACCATTGGATAGTAAAATCGGTGTCACATAACCGCCGATACAGGCTATAATTGCTAGACTCATAGCTCTTTGCAAAATGGAAAATAAAATGCTTGTTGAGCAAATAATTAACAAAATAGCAAACGTAATTAACATAGGTACAAGTTCGTATAACCTATAGGCGGCAAATATGGTCAGATATAAAATAGCAAAGGCACCGCCTTGTAATATTAAGGCGTAGATTTCTCGTTTATGTCTTAATTTCCAACCGATTCCTAACAAAACAAAACCTAATACTAAGGTTCCTAAGATTCTGATCTCAGGTGAAATATAATCATGTTCAATACTGTATTTAAATAGATAGGTTAGACCTAAAAATAAGATCACAATAGCAATTTTGGCAATTACATTGCCTTTAATTAACCAATTAAAAAAAATAAATAACGGATTGGGTCCAGTATTTGTAACTGGTCTGTATTGTGGGTTAAATGGATCTGCTGTTTGTAATGCAGCTTCATCAAGATTGATTTTTTCTTGTTCTGGAGTTTCTATCGCCAGAGATTCGCTAGCTAATGTTGGTAACTCTTCTTCCTGACTGAATTCTTGATATTGAGAATCGGGTTGTTCTACTGTTACTGAATCAAGTTGCATATTTTCTTGTAACAGGGCGGGTTCATTTTGCTCATTAAGTTGCAAAAGTCCATCGTTTAAATGGTTATTATTAGCTGCACAAGGTAAAGAAATTTCGGTTGGAGGCTCTATTTGAACAGCAATATCCGCTGTTTCTTCAGTAGTATTGCTATTTGAATATTCAAATTGCGAATTAGTATTATCGTGCTCAATATCCTCTTTTTCATCTGAATTTTCTTCTAACTCAGCCGAACTATTTTGTTGATAAAGTTGTTCTTTGAGTGATAAAAGGACCTCTTGTACCTCTGTTAACTGAATTCTTAACCGGACAATTTGATCTTTCAAACTAAAAAGATTAATAAATGCCACTATAATTATTACTACTGCGAAGAAGAAGAAATAAAAAAGAAATTCCATTCTAATTTTTCCTTATATTTTTTATTTCATGATTACTTATTTGTTTTTATAGTTAATTAAAATAATAAGTTAGTATTTTGCTGATGAACAGTAAATCAGTAATTAATCAATAAATCAATATGTTTGAATAAACTATCATTAGAGTAACTTGATAATAATTTGTTTTTTTATTTAAAATTTTAGTTAATTGAAATTTCTTTGCTAAAATTTAACAGTTAAATGAAATATAAAAGCTTTAGTACTAAATATCTTATAAATGCTTGATTTCACTAAAAACGCTTAAATAAAAATTTAATAAAATCAATGCTCTACCTGAATGATTTTAGAGTAAAAAGCTTTTCCATAACACAGCAAGGTCAATATACCTATCTTATTCCTGTATCAAAATATCCTAATCCTTACACTTAATTTATTTCACTTACCAAAATAGATCCAATTCTTGGTAAAAAATAATTTTCTATCATATTGATTTTGTTTTTCTTTTTTAGTTATTTCTTTTGGTTGAAAAACAGACTTTTTATCTATCTCTTGATTAACTGTATTTAATATAGCCACATCGTGCGCTTTCTTTTATAATATTGTCTTATTTCTTCTCTATTTTTAGCTTAAAAAGAGTAATTTTCATGAAAATTTTAGCTGGTTGCTCGGCCTTATCTGCATTTCGTATTAATAAAATATTATCTACTTGTTGTGAAAAATCTATTCCTGTTATCGATATTGAAGCCCAATATCTGCATTTTGTTGATTTGGTTGGCGAGTTGACGGCTGAACAACAGTTAACGTTAGATAAATTATTACAATACGGTCCAAAAAATGCACAAATCAATGTTAAACAAACGGCTAGTAAGCAACTCTTTTTAGTGGCGCCAAGAGTGGGAACGATTTCGCCTTGGTCATCAAAAGCAACTGATATTGTACATAATTGCGGTTTATCACAGATTCGCCGTATCGAGAGGGGGATTGCTTATTATGTGCAAGTAAGTTCAGAATTAACCGATTGGCAAAAAAACGATTTTATAGCATTAATTCATGATCGCATGATGGAAGCGGTCTTTAGCCATGTTGATCAAGCCGAGCAGTTATTTCATGTTGAATCACCTGCACCAGTTACAACCATTGATTTATTAGGTCAGGGGCGTGCGGCATTAGATGAGGCTAATCTTAAATTAGGTTTGGCGTTAGCATCTGATGAGATTGATTATTTAGTTGAGAACTTTAAAAAACTAAATCGTAATCCTACTGATATTGAGCTTTATATGTTTGCACAAGCCAATTCTGAGCATTGTCGTCACAAGATTTTTAATGCCGATTGGGTTATTGATGGGGTAAAGCAGCCTAAATCACTGTTTAAGATGATCAAAAATACTTTTGAACACACTCCTGATTATGTTTCGTCCGCTTATAAAGATAATGCCGCAGTGATGGATGGTTCAATCGTTGGGCGCTTTTTTGCGGATAATGAGAATAAAACCTACTGCTATCATCAAGAATATGCAGATATTTTAATGAAAGTTGAAACACATAATCATCCAACAGCTATATCACCTTGGCCGGGTGCGGCAACGGGCAGTGGAGGTGAGATTCGTGATGAAGGGGCAACTGGTCGAGGTGCTAAACCTAAAGCCGGTTTAGTAGGGTTTTCAGTTTCTAATTTACGTATTCCTAATTTTGAACAACCTTGGGAGCAAAATTTTGGTAAGCCTGATCGCATTGTGAGCGCCTTTGATATTATGATGGATGGCCCTTTAGGTGGTGCGGCGTTTAATAATGAATTTGGTCGTCCGGCTTTGTTAGGGTATTTCCGTACTTATGAAGAAAAGGTTAACAGCCATAATGGCGAGGAGCTTCGAGGTTATCATAAACCGATTATGTTAGCTGGTGGTATGGGTAATATTCGCCGTGAACATATCCAAAAAGGTGAGTTTCCAGCGGGCTCTAAACTGATTGTGTTAGGTGGCCCTGCTATGAATATTGGCTTAGGTGGTGGGGCGGCTTCGTCTATGGCGTCGGGTCAGTCTGATGCTGATTTGGATTTTGCTTCTGTTCAGCGTGATAATCCTGAAATGGAGCGCCGTTGTCAGGAAGTTATCGATCGCTGTTGGCAACTTGGTGAAGATAATCCTATCTTATTTATTCATGATGTTGGTGCTGGAGGTTTGTCTAATGCAATGCCTGAACTTGTTAGCGATGGTGGGTGTGGCGGTCAGTTTGAGCTTCGTAAAATACTTAACGATGAACCAGGTATGTCACCACTAGAAGTTTGGTGTAATGAATCGCAAGAGCGTTATGTGCTTGCGATTCATCCCGATAAATTGGCATTATTTGCTGAACTTTGTCAGCGTGAGCGTGCACCTTATGCGGTGATTGGTGAGGCGACCGTCAATAAGGCGGTTACCTTGCATGATGAGCATTTTAATAATCATCCTATCGATTTGCCATTAGATGTGCTACTTGGTAAAACGCCTAAAATGCAACGTGATGTTAAAACTTATCAAGCACATGGTGATAATTTTTCAACGTCTGAAATTAATTTATATGATGCGGTCAAACGTGTTCTACATTTGCCAACCGTTGCCGAAAAGACCTTTTTAATTACCATTGGCGATCGTTCAGTGACGGGTATGGTTGCTCGTGATCAAATGGTCGGACCTTGGCAAGTACCGGTTGCTGATTGTGCTGTGACTACTGCAAGTTTGGATAGTTATTATGGTGAGGCTATGTCAATCGGTGAGCGTGCGCCAGTTGCGTTACTTAATTTTGCTGCATCAGCAAGGCTTGCAGTTGGCGAGGCAATTACTAATATTGCCGCAACCAATATTGGTAATATCAAACGGATTAAGCTTTCAGCTAACTGGATGGCGGCGGCAGGACATCCGGGCGAAGATGCTGGGCTTTATGAGGCTGTTAAAGCTATTGGTGAAGAGCTATGCCCAGCTTTAGGGCTTGCGATTCCTGTTGGTAAAGATTCGATGTCCATGAAAACGACATGGCAACAAGATGGTGAGCAACAAACCATGACTTCACCATTATCATTGGTGATTTCAGCATTTGCCCGTGTTGAAGATGTGCGTAAAACAGTGACACCACAATTGCGTACTGATCAGGATAATACATTATTGTTGGTTGATTTATCGAAAGGCCATCAAGCACTAGGTGCCACCGCACTAGCCCAAGTGTATCGTCATTTAGGGCAAAAAACAGCGGATGTCCATGATCCTAAAGAGCTGCTTGCTTTTTATAATGCGATTCAGGCTTTAGTAAGCCAAAATGCTTTGCTTGCTTATCATGATCGTTCTGATGGTGGACTGTTTGTGACATTGGCTGAAATGGCTTTTGCTGGACATTGTGGTGTTGATGTAGATATTGCCTCGTTAGGCCATGATGTGATTGCTTCGTTATTTAATGAAGAATTAGGTGCGGTTATTCAAGTATCTAATAATCGTTTAGATGATGTGATGGCTTGCTTTAAGCAGTTTGGCTTATCTCATGCAGTTCATGTTCTTGGTAGTGCTAAAACTGGTCAACAAATTATTGTACGTGATAACTCGGCTACGGTATACAGTGAATCACGCTTAACCTTGAGAACATGGTGGGCGCAAACGACATGGCAAATGCAACGTTTACGTGATAATCCTCAATGTGCAGATCAAGAACATCAAGCTAAACAAAATGAAGATGATCCAGGATTAAATGTGCACCTAACTTTTGATCTGCAAGCCGATATTGCAGCACCTTATATTGCTAAAGGAACAAGACCAAAAGTCGCTGTTTTACGTGAGCAAGGCGTTAATTCACACGTTGAAATGGCGGCAGCATTTGATAGAGCTGGCTTTGAGGCAATCGATGTTCATATGACAGATTTACTTTCTGGTCGAATTACACTTAGTCAATTTAGTACACTGGTTGCTTGTGGTGGCTTCTCTTATGGTGATGTTTTAGGAGCAGGTGAAGGTTGGGCTAAATCTATTTTATTTAATGAAAAAGTGCGTGATGAATTTGAACAATTCTTCCATCGCAAAGATACTTTATCGTTAGGGGTTTGTAACGGTTGTCAGATGATGTCGAATCTTAAGGATCTAATTCCGGGAGCGGGTTTGTGGCCTCGTTTTGTTCGTAATTTGTCAGAACGTTTTGAAGCTCGTTTTAGTTTAGTGCAAATTCAATCAAGCCCGTCGTTGCTATTTACTGATATGACTGGTTCGCATATGCCAATTGCTGTTTCACACGGGGAAGGACGTGTTGAAGTGGGTGATGATGTTCATTTAAGCCGTTTAGAAGCATCAGGATTAATTGCCGTACGTTATATTGACCATTTTGGCAAAGTAACGCAGCAATACCCTGCTAATCCAAATGGTTCGCCAAACGGTATTACTGCAGTGACATCTCAAGATGGACGGGCAACTATTATGATGCCACATCCAGAACGGGTATTTAGAACGGTAACTAATTCATGGCATCCTGATAACTGGGGTGAAGATAGCCCTTGGATGAGAATATTCCGTAATGCTCGTAAGCAATTAGGTTAAATAAAACAAAGATCGCCGATAATGGTGTCGGCGATATGTTTATTTATTGAGTAGTTTAAGTAGTAACTGAGTGCTTTTGTCTTTCGATAAGTGGCTGCGCTAAAATGTAATCCATTTTTCGTAATAGTGCGTCTGTTTCTTCCCAGTTAATACATGCGTCAGTCACAGATACGCCATATTTAAAGTTTTCTGGTGGTTGCTCGGAAGGCTGATTTCCTTCAAATAAGTTACTTTCAATCATTACACCAATAATCGAATTATTGCCTTTTTCTATTTGCTCGATAATGGAATTAGCAACAATAGGTTGATTTCGATAATCTTTATTTGAATTTGCATGGCTACAGTCAACCATTAAGTTAGGTAACAATCCTGCCTTTTTCATTTGTGTTTCGCACAATGCAACATTTTCAGCATCATAATTTGGTGTTTTACCGCCACGCAAAATAACATGGCCGTGTGGATTGCCTGTTGTTTGTAAAACCGTTACTTGTCCTTTTTGGTTAATTCCTACAAAACGATGAGGCATAGAGGCTGATTTCATGGCATTAATTGCAACATCTAAACTGCCATCAGTTCCATTTTTAAAACCAACAGGCATTGATAGGCCAGATGCCATTTCTCGATGCGTTTGTGATTCAGTAGTTCTTGCCCCGATTGCAGACCAACTAATTAAATCGCCAATGTATTGTGGTGTGTTGGGATCTAGTGCTTCAGTTGCAATAGGCAAGCCAATTTGAGTAATATCAAGCAGTAATTTACGGGCTTTTTTTAGTCCATGCTCAATATCAAATGAGCTATCCATGTGAGGATCGTTAATCATACCTTTCCAACCAACAGTGGTTCTTGGTTTTTCAAAATAAACACGCATGACAATAAATAAGTGATCCTTAACTTCGTCCGATAGTCTTTTTAATTTATGCGCATACTCAATTGCTGCAACAGGATCATGAATAGAGCAAGGACCACATACAATAAGCAAGCGGTGATCACGTCGCTCTAAAATATCCACAACAGTTTGGCGTGATAAGGCAATTTGGTTTTCTAAATCATGAGAAAGAGGGTAAAGCTGTTTGATTTCTTCTGGTGTGATTAACATATGTTCGTCTCGGATTCGAACATTATTTAAAGCATCTTTTAACATTTTATTTTCCTTGTTAAAATCATTTATATTTTTAAATGTAAAATAATAATTACATGTTCGGTTATTATGTAAACACAAAATTACACAATAGTAAATGAAATTTTTATTATTTATTCAATTATAATTTTTTTATCATTGTTAGTTAATTATGAATTTGGTTTAAAAAGTAAGTGTGATAACAATTCAAATAAATGTTGTAATAAAATATTTACATTTTATGGTTGTTTTTTGATGGCTATTTTATGTTGTCAACGCATAATATTCTGCTGATGATAAGGCGTTATTTGGGCTATGTATATTTATTGGAATATTTAATGATTACTTTGATATTAAGTGACATAGCTGAAAAATATTTATGTTCTGCTACTTTACCAGCTAACTTAGCCGCATGATTATATATTTTAGGCGATGTATTAGAACAAGCCAATTTTGTTGTTACCATTCTCCCATTAACCAAAAAAACTATTCAACTATTCACAAAAGAAAAATTAGCTTTAATGAAGCCTTCGGCAATACTTATTAATGATGCCTGTGAAAAATTGTTGATCAACAAGCACCGCTTGAAGTACTAAAAATAAAACGAGCAAAGCCACAGGACTTGATGCGTTTGAAGTTGAGCTACTACCTATCAATTCTCCTTTTACGACAAACATTTAAAATGTTTTATTATCACCTCAAGTCGGCTCTACAACGGCTGAAATGCGATATGTGAAGGCAAAAATATGCTGTTGATAATGTGCAGCATTAAAAGATGAAAAATTTGCTGATAGCTAGACCAACCTTGAAGCTGACTAACTTGTATTCCATTTTAAATTCACCTATAATGCCCTAATATTGTTTTTAGTTACAATTCACAATTGGGGCTGATTCTGGATTCGACGGGATTTGCGAAACCCAAGGTGCATGCCGAGGTGCGGTAGGCCTCGTAAATAAACCGCAAAAAAATAGTCGCAAACGACGAAAACTACGCACTAGCAGCTTAATAACCTGTATAGAGCCTTCTCTCCCTAGCCTCCGCTCGTAGGACGGGGATAAAGAGGAGTCAAACCCAAACGAGATCGTGTGGAAGCCTTGCTTGGGGTGGAAGCATTAAACCTAATCAAGCTAGTCTATCAGTAGCGTGTTTGTTCGCAGCGGGTAGATGAAATTCAAAAACAAACTACGCATGTAGTACCGAGGATGTAGAGATTTCGGACGCGGGTTCAACTCCCGCCAGCTCCACCACTATATTGTTTATTATAATTCAATTCTTTTATAATATTTTTATGCTTTTGGCTAACTGTGCTTCCATTTGTCTCAATTTTTGTTTGTCTATTTTATATGTACCTTATTTTTACTCATTAGAGTTGTTCAAAATAGGCAAATACACAAACTTATTTGTGGGTTTTGTCAAGATCATCAAAATAAAAAAATGAAAAAAAGACTGAATTACTTAAAAAGAGGATCTAAATTCTAAAAAAGGTTACTTTTACTCTGCCAGTCAGAAATAACAAAGTACGGGTTTATCAAAAAACAAGACGAATTCTAAACAATGGCTATCTATGTTATTTTTTGGGCTTTGATTGGGGTTATTTTTAAATGCTTGCTTGATACGTTAAAAAGAGAATGGGTATATCCTCTTTTATTGTTGGAATAAAACTAATTAGCTGTGTCAGAAAACTTAACTACTACATTAGGGAGGCACAAATTCCCCCCAAATCATACTGCTATTTATTTCATCAAATGGCTAAAAAGTTTGCTAACTTCTTCGTAATCATCTTATTTCACAAATCAAATCGCCCCAACAATACGATGCGGTATATACGGCTCTTCTAAATAAGCAATATCATCTTCCGATAACGAAACCTTAATAGCTCCAACTGCATCATCAAGATATTTAGTTTTAGTCGCTCCAATAATTGGTGCTGTCACTCCTTTAGCAAATTGCCACGCTAGTGCTATTTGTGTCATGGTTACCCCATATTTTTCGGCAAGTTCATTAACCTTTTGTACAATGCTGGTATCGGCTTTTTGCGTGCTGTCATATTTAGACTTGGCGACTTGGTCGGTTTGGCTGCGTAAGGTGTCGGCTTGCCACTCTAAACGAGCAAGTCTGCCTGCGGCTAAAGGGCTATAGGGTGTTAAAGAGACATTAAATTGTTGGCAGATAGGAATAAGCTCACGTTCGTCTTCACGATATAGTAAATTGTAGTGATTTTGCATAGAAATAAAAGGCGTCCAACCATTTTGCTTTGCCACAAGTTGCATGTTATAAAATTGGTATCCATACATAGCAGAAGCTCCTAAAGCTCTGACTTTTCCTGCCTTGACAAGATTGTGTAAAGCTTGCATTGTTTCTTCCATTGGTGTTGTATCGTCAAAGCGATGAATGATGTATAAATCAACATAGTCAGTGCCAAGTCGTTTAAGCGATCCGTCTATTTCCCTTTCAATTGCGGTTTTTGATAGGTGTCCTTCGTTAAAATAGACTTTTGTTGCCAATATGACTTTGTCGCGAGCGATATTTTTTTTGATTGCCCGTCCTAAATATTCTTCGCTTGTACCGGCAGAATAAGTGTTGGCAGTGTCAATAAAATTAATTCCTAAATCTAGTGCATGTTTAATAATTGTTTCGCTTTGATCGGGATTAAGTGTCCATGCATGCATTTTACTGGCAGGATCACCAAAACTCATACATCCTAAACAAAGACGAGACACTTTAATCTCAGAGTTGCCAAGTTGTAAATATTCCATAAAATCCTCCCTTGTAAAAATTAATTTGAATAAACTTTATCCTTCTAACAATAAGCGAATAATATATTTTCGATAAATTATTCTAACCCTTATATTTATTGAAATAAATAAGTTTCTAATTGATAGTATCATGAATTAAATTCACTAATAACAACCTTATGTATAACTGTTAATAGTAAAAGTATTAATAGACATTTAGAATAATTGGCTAAAGGCTTTCTTTTAACGGAAATATGTTCGAGGCTTGACGTTTTATAATGCTGTAGAAAATATAAGGTTACTGCGGTTAGTTAACTTTAAGTATATATGAAATTATTGATTAAAAAATAAAAAAGGCACACCTAAATGCACCTTTTTTACTGATTATAAAGAGCATCAATAGTTGCTCTTTATTACGGTAAGTTTGATTACTTAATAACTTTAGCAACAACACCCGCACCAACAGTACGACCACCTTCACGAATCGCAAAACGTAAGCCGTCTGCCATTGCGATTGGGTGAATTAATGATACTGTCATTTTGATGTTATCTCCAGGCATTACCATTTCTACACCTTCTGGTAATTCGATAGTACCAGTTACGTCAGTTGTACGGAAGTAGAACTGTGGACGGTAACCTTTGAAGAATGGAGTGTGACGACCACCTTCATCTTTACTTAAAATATACACTTCTGATTCAAAATCAGTATGTGGAGTGATTGAACCTGGTTTTGCAAGTACTTGACCACGTTCGATTTCTTCACGTTTTGTACCACGTAGTAATACACCAACGTTTTCACCTGCACGACCTTCGTCTAGCAATTTACGGAACATTTCAACACCAGTAC
>NZ_JAGGHR010000023.1:0-34233 GCF_024104075.1 Gilliamella sp.
CCTACACGGCAGTGAACCTGGAGGTTTAGTAACATCAATAACAATTAGATTTCTAAACTGCCTACACGGCAGTGAACGTGATTTTGCAGTGCTAACGGGTGATTGTTCGGTTTCTAAACTGCCTACACGGCAGTGAACGTTCTTATAAACTTATCTTTTACTCACCCATATTTCTAAACTGCCTACACGGCAGTGAACGCTAATGTGAATGGCAATTTCTTTACCGGGTGTTTCTAAACTGCCTACACGGCAGTGAACCTGGAGGTTTAGTAACATCAATAACAATTAGATTTCTAAACTGCCTACACGGCAGTGAACTTTTCAATGTGTACTTTTAATCTAAAATTCACTTTCTAAACTGCCTACACGGCAGTGAACGTAATATCGGACTCCACGGGTTCGGTGGTTGTTTTCTAAACTGCCTACACGGCAGTGAACATACTCAATACCTCGGCGACATAGTGAAGGTTTTTCTAAACTGCCTACACGGCAGTGAACTATACATGTAATAAAGAATTTTATGAAGCTGATTTCTAAACTGCCTACACGGCAGTGAACCAACCCAGTTGACATTATCAGGGTCTTTTATTTTTCTAAACTGCCTACACGGCAGTGAACCGTATGTTGCGTTGATAAATTCTCCTGTTCTATTTCTAAACTGCCTACACGGCAGTGAACCTAATGCACGTTACGGTATGGGTAATCGTATTTTTCTAAACTGCCTACACGGCAGTGAACTTGATTCGATAATGAAAGCCCGAACGAGTGCATTTCTAAACTGCCTACACGGCAGTGAACACTATAACGCAACTGGCGCTAAAAGATTACACTTTCTAAACTGCCTACACGGCAGTGAACTCATCAACGCAACATACGAATATGTTGTCGAATTTCTAAACTGCCTACACGGCAGTGAACGAAGTACTACCGATCTTTACAATGACTTAAGATTTCTAAACTGCCTACACGGCAGTGAACTAGAAGCTAATATACTATCAATATAGTATGTAAAAAGGCAAATAGGTATTTAGGTTTTAAAAACCCTTTTTTTAGAGATAAATTTAATTTATTGATTTTATTGACTTTTAAAATATAGCTAAAAAAAGGGTTTTGTTTTTAGATTTTGTTGCTTTGTTATTTTTTAAGATTTCCCAACCTTAAAGTTCAAAATACCCATTGGCTGAGTTTTTAATAAACACCCCAGATGGAAAAATAACAACAAATCAGCTATGCTATAACACCTATAACAGGTAGCTATAAAATGACTAATATGAAAGTAAAAATCAGTTACTTTCTAATTAGGCAGCACCTATTTTTTATTTAGGAATTTTGAAAAATATGACATCTAGTAACGCTAAATCAATTACCGAAACGCAACAACGCGATCAACTACAACGACAAATTTGGAAAATTGCCGACGAAGTCCGTGGAGCTGTCGATGGTTGGGATTTTAAACAATATGTACTTGGTTCTCTGTTTTATCGCTTTATTAGTGAGAATTTTGCCAATTATATTGAAGGTGGCGATGAGAGTATCGATTACAGCACATTATCCGACGATGTCATTATCGATGAAATAAAAAAAGACGCAATAAAAACCAAAGGCTATTTTATTTATCCTAGCCAATTATTTTGTAAAATTGTAGCTGAAGCTAATACCAATCCAAGTTTAAATACTGACTTGGCAAATATTTTTAATGCGATTGAAAGCTCAGCCAATGGTTACCCTTCAGAAAGCGATATTAAAGGATTATTTGCCGATTTTGATACTACCAGTAACCGATTAGGTAATACAGTTGCCGATAAAAACAAACGGTTAGCGGCAGTACTTAATGGTGTGGCCGAACTGGATTTTGGTGATTTTGCAGACAATCAAATCGATCTGTTTGGCGATGCTTATGAGTATTTGATTTCTAATTATGCCTCGAATGCTGGTAAATCAGGAGGCGAGTTTTTTACGCCACCGAATGTGTCCAAGCTGATCTCGCAATTAGCCTTACATAATCAAAAAAAGGTCAATAAAATCTATGATCCAGCGGCAGGATCAGGCTCTTTATTGTTACAAGCGAAAAAACAGTTTGACGAACATATTATTGAGGATGGGTTCTTCGGTCAAGAAATCAATCATACTACCTATAACCTTGCTCGAATGAATATGTTTTTACACAATATCAACTATGATAAATTTGAAATTGCTTTAGGGGACACGCTACTTAATCCAAAATTTGGCGACGAAAAGCCATTTGATGCAATCGTTTCTAATCCACCTTATTCAATTAAATGGATTGGTAGTGATGATCCAACCTTAATCAATGATGACCGCTATGCACCTGCTGGCGTGCTAGCACCAAAATCCAAAGCCGATTTTGCCTTTATTATGCATGCACTAAGTTACCTGTCCGAGTGTGGGCGAGCTGCAATTGTTACCTTTCCGGGGATATTTTATCGAGGTGGTGCGGAACAAAAAATTCGCAAATATTTGGTGGATAATGATTTTGTCGAGACTGTAATCTCGCTTGCACCCAACTTATTTTATGGTACCTCGATTGCGGTTAATATTTTGGTGCTGGCCAAAAATAAAACCATCAAAACGACACAATTTATTGATGCTAGCAAACTGTTTAAAAAAGAGACCAATAATAATGTCCTCACTGATGAATATATTCAAGAAATTATGCAAGTATTTGATAGCAAGCAAGATATCGAATATTTTGCTAAATCGGTCGATAATCAAACCATTGCGCAAAATGACTATAATCTATCCGTCAGTTCGTATGTTGAAGCCGAAGATACCCGTGAAGTGATTGATATCACCCAGCTTAATGCCGAAATAAAAGATACCGTAGCAAAAATTGAAAGCTTACGATCCCAAATTGACGCAATTGTGGCGGAGATTGAGGGATGATTAAACGTAATAATATAACTGAGTTATTAAAAGGTGTTGAGGTTGAGTGGAAGACGCTGGGGGAAGTTACTACTATACTAACAGCACAATCAAAAGTAAAAAAAGATAGATACAGCAAATCAGGAAAAATTCCTATTATTGACCAAGGTGAACAATTTATTGCTGGTTATAGTAATGAGAATATTCAACCTATTGAATCGGGAGAATATATCATTTTTGGTGATCATTCAGAACACATAAAATATGTCGATTTTTCTTTCATTCAAGGTGCTGATGGAATAAAAATTCTTAAAACTAAAAATGATAATACAAAATATATTTATTATGCATTTAAGAATTTTTATCATAAAGAGCTTTCATATAAAAGACATTGGTCTAATGCAAAAGAAACGTCTATTCCTATTCCTCCGCTTCACGTTCAAACCGAAATAGCCCGTATTTTAGACACATTCACAGCTCTCACAGCAGAGCTCACAGCAGAGCTTACTACACGAAAAAAACAATACAACTATTATCGAGATAAATTGTTGACCTTTCAAGAGGATGAGGTTGAGTGGAAGAATTTGGGAGAGATTGCGAAAATTAAAAATGGTAAAGATTGGAAAAAATTAGGTGATGGCGATATTCCTGTTTATGGTACGGGAGGAGTTATGGGCTATGTTAATACACATGCATATAATAAACCGACAGTACTAATTCCACGTAAAGGTTCAATCACAAATATTTTTTATCTTGAATCACCATTTTGGAATGTTGATACAATCTACTACACAGAAATAGATGAAGAAGAAATCATCCCTAAATTTTTTTATTATTATATGAAAACAATAGATCTAACCAAGTTAGATACAGGATCAGGTAGACCAAGTTTAACTAAAGCTATTTTAGATAATATCAATATCCCCATCCCCCCACTCAAGGAACAAGCACGTATTGTTGAAATCCTAGATAAATTTGATGTGCTCACCAACTCAATCACGGAGGGTTTACCGCGTGAGATTGAATTACGCCAAAAACAGTACGAGTACTATCGGAATTTATTACTTAACTTTTCCGTGGAGACACAATGACAAAAGATTTAACGACTTCTACGATTAGCCGGCAAAATATTTTAAATAATAACTTAGCACTGGAAAAAATAGAATCAACGCTTGCACTAGGTGGGATTTGTTGGTGCGATAAAACTTTTTTTACAAAAACACAAGTAGCGCAAATTTTAACTATTGATGAACGAACAATCGACAGATATATAGAAAGCCATAAAGATGAGCTTATAAAAAATGGCTATAAAATAATAAAAGGTAAAGAATTAAAATCATTCAAGGAGTATGTCGACGACATGAATGTCGTCGACATATCAAGAGCCCCGTCCTTAGGTATATTTTCATTTAGAACTGTCCTTAATATCGCTATGTTAGTAACAGAAAGCGAAAAAGCAAAATTAATTAGAAGTAAAATCCTTGATATTGTCCTTGACGTTATGGTTCAAAAATCAGGTGGACATACTAAATACATTAATCAACGCGATGAAGACTATTTGCCATCAGCTTACAAAGAGTATAACTATCGAAAAGAGTTTACAGAGGCTTTAAACCTCTATTTAGATGCTAATAAATGGAAATATGCTAAATACACAAATAGAATATACGAAATTGTTTTTTTAGAAAATGCAGCTGAATATAAAAAGATTTTAACCTTAACAGAAAAAGACTGTGTAAGGCAAACTATGTATGCTGAAGTACTTAATGCTATTGCGAGTTTCGAGCATGGACTAGCGATAGAAATGAAGCAGGCATCAGAAAAGCTTGAGCGAAAATTAACAACCGATGAAATGGATAAATTAATCGAAAGTGCGTCACAAAACCCTTATTTAGTGCCACATATACATGATGCTAGAGCTAAAATGGCTAGTCGCGATTTATGTTTTCGAGATGCTTTGCACAATAAACTAGAAGCCTATATTCAATCCGTACCACAAAGCGACTTTGATAAGTTTTTGGGAGAAACAAGTAAATCTCTAGAAGAGCGATTATCCGATCCTGAAACTTTAGCCGTTTTCAAAAGGTTAAAAGATAGATGAAACCATCCATATTTTATTTTGATATAAAACATGCTATTAAATTACACGATTGGATCATAGATAACAGTGGTGGAATGCCTGGACAACGTGAAATAGGATTACTTGATAGTGCGTTAGAGCATATTCAAAATGATGATTATTACCCTTCATTTGAAGAAAAACTCAAACATTTAATTTATGCTGTTAATAAATTTCACCCATTTAATGATGGTAACAAGCGCTCTAGTTTAGCTTTAGCTGCCTATTTTTTAGAATTAAACAATTATCAATACTGCGTTAAAAAATTTATTCAAGAAATGGAAGAAATTGTTGTATGGTTAGCTGAAGGAAAAATAAACGATAATTTACTACTTGAAATAATCGATTCTATTATTAATGAGAATGAATTTAGTGAATCTTTAAAACTTAACATAATTGAAACATTATGGATGAATAACTATGATAATTAGAACAACCCCCATCGCCGAAACCAATAGCTATATTATTTTAGATAACTACAACAAACTTGAAGAATCAGCGGCTGTTTATCAGACTGAAACTGATTTAGAAAATGAATTTATTCATGATTTAGCTCGACAAGGCTATGAATACTTACCAAATTTAAATACGCATGAAAAGTTATTAGCAAATATTCGCGAGCAGTTGCAAACACTAAACAAAATGCAATTTACGGATGATGAATGGCAACGTTTTGTATTAGAGTATTTGGATAAACCCAATGAATCAATGATCGATAAAAGTCGCAAAATCCACCACGATCATATTTACGATTTTGTTTTTGATGACGGCCATATTCAAAATATCAAGTTGTTAGATAAAAAAGAGGTCACTAATAATAAATTACAAGTTATTCGTCAATTTCAGCAAACTGGCAATTATGCAAATCGTTATGATGTGACTATTTTAGTTAATGGCTTGCCGCTTGTTCAAGTTGAACTAAAAAAACGTGGTATTGCTATTCGTGAAGCCTTTAATCAAGTGCATCGCTATAGTAAAGAGAGCTTTAATCAAGACAATTCACTATTTAAATATTTACAACTGTTTGTTATATCAAATGGTACCGATACGCGCTATTTTGCTAACACGACTAAACGTGACAAAAATAGCTTTGATTTTACAATGAATTGGGCGAATGTTAAAAACGAGCCGATAAAAGATCTAAAAGACTTTACCGCAACCTTTTTTGCTAGCCGAACGCTGTTAAATGTGTTATTGACTTATTCGGTGCTTGATGTGAATGACACATTGTTAATTATGCGCCCTTACCAAATCGCCGCCACCGAGCGCATATTATGGAAAATCATTAGCGCTTATCATGCCAAAAAGTGGAGTAGCTTACAAAGTGGTGGTTTTATTTGGCACACAACAGGTTCTGGTAAGACACTAACCAGTTTCAAAACGGCACGCCTTGCAACCGAACTAGAATTTATTGATAAAGTTTTTTTTGTGGTGGATCGTAAAGATCTGGATTATCAAACCATGAAAGAGTATCAAAAATTTTCGAAAGATAGTGTGAATGGTTCAAATAGTACCGCAGGGCTTAAGCGCAATATTGAGAAAACCGATAATAAAATTATTGTTACTACCATTCAAAAACTTAATAACTTGATCAAAAGCGACGATAACTTAGCGATCTATGATAAACACGTTGTATTTATTTTTGACGAAGCACACCGCTCCCAGTTTGGCGAAGCTCAAAAAAACTTAAAGCGTAAATTTAAAAAATATTACCAATTTGGTTTTACTGGTACGCCGATTATGCATACTAACGCAATCGGAACGCAAACTACAGCGGATGTTTTTGGTCGTGAACTGCACGCTTATGTATTAACCGATGCAATTCGTGACGAAAAGGTACTAAAATTTAAAGTTGACTATAATGATGTGCGTCCTAATTTTAAATCGATAGAGCAAGAACAAAATCTTGAAAAACTCAGCGCTGCTGAAAATAAAAAAGCATTGCTCCACCCAAACCGTATTGAGCAAATCACACAATATATTCTGAATAATTTTAAACAAAAAACCCACCGATTAATGGGCAAAAGTAAAGGGTTCAATGCCATGTTTGCAGTGAGTAGTGTAGATGCGGCTAAACTCTATTATGAATCATTCAAAAAACTACAAGAAGGTGCAAATCAGCCGTTAAAAATAGCCACGATATTTTCTTATTCTGCTAATGAAGAACAAGATGCACAAGGTAATTTTGCCGATGAAAGTTTTGAAATAGATGCCTTAAATCAAAGTGCTAAAGAGTTTTTGGCTTCTGCGATATCAGATTATAATCAGATGTTTAAAACTAACTTTGATGTCAGTAGCGATCAATTTCAAAACTATTATCGCGATTTGTCTTTAAAAGTAAAAAATAAAGAAATTGATTTATTAATTGTGGTTGGTATGTTTTTAACTGGCTTTGATGCGCCAACGCTTAATACTTTATTTGTTGATAAAAATTTACGGTATCATGGGTTAATTCAAGCCTTTTCACGCACCAATCGTATTTATAATGCCACCAAAACCTTTGGTAATATTGTGGCGTTTCGTGATTTAGAACAAGCGACCATTGATGCAATAAAAACATTTGGTAAAAGTAATACTCATGAAGTAGTGTTAGAAAAAAGCTTTAAGGAATACATGGAAGGGTTTACTGATAAAGATTCAGGTAATTTCCACAATGGCTATCTAGCCATCGTTGCCGAGTTACAAGAAAAGTTCCCACGCCCTGATGAAATTATCAAAGAAAAAGATAAA
This sequence comes from Gilliamella sp., assembly GCF_024104075.1. NCBI lineage: Bacteria > Pseudomonadati > Pseudomonadota > Gammaproteobacteria > Orbales > Orbaceae > Gilliamella > Gilliamella sp. The sequence continues at coordinate 7,733 of NZ_JAGGHR010000023.1, forward strand.
AAAGAGTTTGTTAAATTATTTGGTGAGTACTTACGTGCTGACAATATATTACAAAATTATGATGAATTTGTTGCATTAAAGGATTTCCAACAATTAGATATGACAGATGCGCAGGCAGTTTTAGCGTTTAAAAATAAGCATTATGTGACTGATGAAGATCTGCAAAAAATGCAAGCCGTTAAACTACCGACTGACCGCACAATTCAAAATTATCGTTCAACTTATAATGATATTCGTGATTGGCTACGCCGAGAAAAAGAAGCCAATCAACAAGATCAGCAAAGATTTGACTGGGATGATGTGGTTTTCGAAATTGATCTATTAAAATCGCAAGAGATCAATCTGGATTATATTCTTGAGTTAATTTATGAACAAAATAAACAAGAAAAAACCAAACAGGACATTGTCGAAGATGCTAAGCGATTAATTCGATCAAGCTTAGAAAATCGAGCTAAAGAAGAGCTAGTTGTTGAGTTTATAAAACAAACTGATCTTGATACTATTCCAGATAAAGCCTCGATTATTGATGCGTTTTTCTTGTATGCACAGCAAGAGTTACAGGTAGAGCTTAATTCCTTAATTGAAGATGAAAATTTAAATGAAGCGGCAACAAAACGCTATATTGCATCATCATTAAAGCGAAAATATGCAACCGAAAACGGCACAGAGTTGAACGAGATTTTACCAAAAATGAGCCCACTGAATCCTCAATATTTAATTAAAAAGAACCGAGTCTTTGAAAAGATCGCCGCATTGGTTGAAAAGTTTAAGGGTGTTGGTGGTGAAATTTAATTGTTAACAGTTAAATTTGCTAATAATTAAAGGAAGATGAATGATCGATTTCTTATTCATCTTCCTAATAATTCATCATTCAAACTTACTTTGAGTGATTTTGTATACAAAATCTTGCATTTTCGTAATGATAAATGATTTTTGAAAAATCAAAAGGTTCACCTGACGAGGTATAAAATATTTCTTCAACACAAAGTGCAGGTTCGCCAGGTTGCAATCCTAAACATGGCGCCATTTTTTCATCAAGTTTTATTACCTGTAAATATTTATCAGAAAAACCAATATTAATATTATAATTTTCCTGAATGTAATTAAAAATTGAGTTTTCTACAATTTCTTTATTTAAATAACAAATTAACTTTTTACGGTAATATGACTGTTCTAAGCCATATAATTTATCTTCAACATAGCGCAATCTTTTAACAAAATAGACTTCTTCGTTATCATCACATTGTAGATTTTCTTTAACTTTTGCACTGGGCTTGATGATATCAACATTAAGTACTGTCGAAGAACCATAAACATCTTCTAGATCGACAGTAAAACCATGACTTTGCAAAAAATTGAGATAGCCTCTTTTTTTACGTTCACGAACAAAAATACCACTACCTTGCACTTGATAAATAACGCCCTGCCGCTCAAGACAATTAAGCGCTTTAACAATTGTACTACGACTGACCTGATATTGATTAATTAACCCGTCAATATTAGCAAGCTGAGTGCCTTTGGATAGTTTTTTTTGATAAATCATCTGTTTGATTTTTTTTGCAACTTCTTGATATTTAATCATTTGCTTATGTTATTAATTTAATCAATAATTGAAGTAGTATTTTATACAGCTTATTTTTAGTTTTAAATTAAATAATATAAAAACTCGATCTAGATCACAAACAATATAATTGTTAATTAACAATTTTGAAATTGTCTATAAAATAATCTTACTGAATTGCTTTTAAGGAGTTTATGGATGTCATCAAAAATTAGAGATTATAACAAGTTAGCTGTTGATATTTTAAATGAGCTAGGTGGTGAGAAAAATATTGTTACCGTTTCTCGCTGTGCAACACGCCTTCGCCTTGTTACCCAACATACACCAGATCATGCAAAAGAAAACATTGCTAAATTGCCAGGTGTGATTACCGTTGTTGAAAAAGGCGGTCAAATCCAAGTGGTTATTGGTACGAATGTTGATAAAGTCTATAACGCTTTTACTCAGCTAGTTAATACTGATAACAAAATTGAAGCAGGAAATGATAGCAACATATTAAATCGCATCATTGCGACAATGTCGGCTGTATTTGCCCCGTTTGTCTATATTTTAGCCGCATCAGGAATTTTGCAAGGTATCTTGATTTTACTTAAATTAGCTTGCCCAGAGCTAGAAAAAACGGGAACTTTTGAGGTATTCAATTTCATCTCTTGGGCACCTTTTTTCTTTTTACCTATCTTTATTGCCATTACAGCTTCTCAGCATTTTCGTTGTAACTTATATATCGCTGTTGCTTGTTGTGCTGCACTGTTATCACCGACATGGACAGAGTTTGCAAAACTAATTAGTGAAGGACAAGAAATTGATCTATTTGGTATTGCGCTATCACAAACCACTTATGCTTCAACCGTTTTACCACCACTCTTTTTAGTTTGGTTACTTTCTTATTTAGAACGATTTTTAGAGCCTAGACTGCATAGCATTATAAAACCCGTTTTATTGCCATTATTTAGTCTTGTCATTATGGTACCTTTAACATTACTTGTTGTTGGTCCATTAACCGCAAATGGTGCACAATACATTGCCAACGGCTATAATTGGTTTGTCAGTCTAGCACCTTCAATAGCTGGTGGGATTATTGGAGCCGTTTGGCAAGTCTTTGTTATTTTTGGTGTACATTGGGGGATCACACCTGTTATCGTCGAAAACTTTAAGCAGTATGGTCAAGATTCTTTCCAAGCTTTCCAAACCATTGCCGTTATTGGTCAAGTCGGTGCAGCATTAGGTTTTTATTTAAAAACCAAAACCCAAGAGATGAAAGGTATTTCATTATCTGCTTTTATCACTGGCTTATTTGGTATAACCGAACCTGCTATTTATGGTGTTAACTTACGCTTTAAAAAACCATTTATTTATGGTTGTATTTCTGCATCTTGTGGCGGTATTGTGGCAGGATTTTTTGCTCCTCACTATGTTGCTTACGCTGGTTTACCAGGTCCACTAACTATCGTTAATGCAATTAGCCCAAATAATCCTGGTTCATTTATTGGTGTCTTGATTGGTGCACTTATTGCTCTTTTAGGACCAGTAGTTTTGATCCAAATTTTGGGAACTGGCGAAACCATACAAGATACAGTTAATAGTCAAGAAAATATCAATATTGAAGATGATAATCCTAAGATTCTTCTTGATGAAGTTGACATCACAAGCCCGATGACAGGTCATGCTTTACCACTAAGCGAAGTGCCCGATCCTGCTTTTTCACAAAAACTCATGGGAGAAGGGATTGCAATTGAACCTACTGATAATCACGTTTATGCGCCTTTTGATGGCGAGGTAACTGCAGTATTTGAAAATTCTAAACATGCCATTGGGTTAACATTAGATAATGGCGTCGAATTGTTAATTCACGTGGGTATTGATACAGTTAATTTAACTAACAATGAGTTTGAATATCATGTTGAATTACATCAAAAAGTAAAAAAAGGTGATTTGCTAATCAGCTTCAATCCTGAGGCAATTAAGCAAGCAGGTTATCCATTAATTACCCCAATTATTATTGTTAATACCGATCAGTATCAACAAATTTCATTAACCGATAAAACACAAGTAACAGTTGATGATATCATATTTAACATTAAGCAATAACAAGGAATAAAAAATGACTAAAAAACCATTTTTATGGGGCGGTGCTTTAGCCGCTCACCAATTTGAAGGCGGTTGGAATGAAGGCGGTAAAGGCCCAAGTGTTGTTGATGTTATGACCGCAGGTGCTCATGGCGTTGCAAGACAAATCACTCAAGATATCGAAGCGGGTAAATTTTATCCAAACCATACAGCAATTGATTTTTATCATCATTATAAAGAAGATATTAAGCTTTTTGCTGAATTAGGCCTTAAATGTTTACGCACTTCGATTGCTTGGACACGAATTTTTCCAAAAGGTGATGAGCTTGAACCAAATGAAGAAGGTCTACGTTTTTATGATGATGTTTTTGATGAATTAATTGCTAATGGAATTGAGCCTGTCATTACCTTATCGCATTTTGAAATACCTTTACATATTGCTCGCCATTATGGTGGTTTTAGAAACCGTAAAACAGTTGAATTTTTTGAGCGCTTTGCCATTACTTGCTTTGAACGTTATAAACATAAAGTAAAATATTGGATGACGTTTAATGAAATCAATAACCAAATGGATACCAGTAATCCAATCTTCTTTTGGACAAATTCTGGTGTGCAAGTCAAATCAGGCGAAAATCGACAAGAAGTTCTTTACCAAGTTGCTCACTATGAGCTATTGGCCAGTGCGAAAGCAGTGATTGCCGGTAAAAAAATCAATCCTGATTTTCAAATCGGTTGTATGATTTCACATGTGCCAATTTATCCATTTTCATGCAATCCTGAAGATATGATGGCATCAGAAATTGCAATGCACCAAAGATTCTTCTTCCCTGATGTTCATGTTCGTGGCTATTATCCAGCTTATGCCTTAAAAGAGTTTGAGCGAGAAGGCTATAAACTTGATATTACTGACGAAGACTTAGCCTGCTTGAAAAAAGGCACTGTTGATTACATTGGTTTTAGCTATTATATGTCTACTGTTGTGAAAGCTGATGCCAAAAATGATAATCGTGACAACATAGTTAACGGTGCACTACCTAATGCGGTTGAAAATCCTTATATAAAAAGCAGCGATTGGGGTTGGCCAATTGATCCTGAAGGTTTACGTTATACACTTAATCGTCTGTATGATCGATATCAATTACCGCTATTTATTGTCGAAAATGGTTTTGGTGCAATTGATGAACTCGAAAACGGTAATCAAATACACGATAAACCACGTATTGAATACTTAGGTGCCCATATCAAAGCCATGCAAACCGCTATAGATTATGATGGTGTTGATGTAATGGGTTATACTGCTTGGGGAATTATTGATGTTGTATCATTCACTACTGGCGAAATGAAAAAACGTTATGGCGTAATTTATGTTGACCGTGATAATGAAGGTAACGGTAGTATGAAACGCTATAAAAAAGACTCTTTTGAATGGTACAAAAAAGTCATTAGTACTAATGGTGCAAGTTTGAAATAATCATTATTAGCTAGCTATCATTTGTTATGAGGATGTTTGAAGGCTTTGCCTGCATCCTCATTTTTATGGTTAAAAGGGCTAAAACTGAAAAATCAACTGCTTTTCAACTTGCGGATCGATTAACGTTACATGAAAACCAATTAACCGAACGCCACGCCCATTACGCCGTTCTAACCAAACTTTATGCGCTTGCTCAATTAAATCAGCTTTATCCAATTTAGACCACACATGTTCTTGTGTAGTTAGCTGAAAATCGTCAAACTTAAATTTTACGCCTTGCCGAGCAATCGATAAATCAGCACGAACTTTGCTTAACCGTTTTTCCATTTCATCAAATAATGGATCGAACTGCAATAAACACTCTTCCCAACTATGAATATCATCAGTTAAAGTACGCTCTACCCCTACCGATTTACGTTGCCTGTCATTACACACTTCACGATCATCAATACCTTGACATCGCTCATATAGTATTCTTCCAAATTTACCGAATTGGGTAATTAATTTAGTTACATCATAATTAATAATATCATTGCATGTAAATAGTCCCAATTGGGCTAATTTTTTTTCCGTGACCTTACCCACACCTGGGATTTTTTTTAACGGTAACTGCTCTATAAAACTATCAACGTTATCTGGTGTTATTACATATTGGCCATTAGGTTTATTCATATCAGAGGCTATTTTGGCAAGAAACTTAAGTGGAGCAACACCTGCCGATGCAGTTAACTCAAGTTCCTTGTAAATTGCCTGACGGATATCTTGAGCAATTAAAGTCGCTGAACCATAACAAAGTTTGCAATCAGTTACATCAAGGTAAGCTTCGTCGAGTGATAAAGCCTCAATAGATTCAGTATATCGTTTAAATATTTGGTGGATCTGTTTGGAGACTTCTTTATAAACTGCATGCCTACCCGCTATAATTTTAAGGTTAGGACAAAGTTTTATGGCTTGAGCCATTGACATAGCACTGTGTATACCATACTGACGAGCTAAATAATTGGCAGTCGCAACCACGCCACGCTTACGAGGATCCCCCCCTACCGCAATAGGCATATTGCGATAACGGGGATTGTCTCTCATTTCGACGGCGGCATAAAAACAATCCATATCGACATGAATAATTTTTCGCATAGAGGGTTTCACAATACTCAAATATAACTGTATAAATATACAATATTATACCTTAAATATTTGTGTAAACAACCTAAGGGAATTACTTAGTTAATTTATCAAAATCAATTAGACCATTCTTGTCATAAGGATCGCCAATCCAACGAATCGATTCATGAAAATTAGGATTAACAATACTTTTTTCAGGAACATATAAGTTATAACTTAACCCTGCTAAATCAGACCAAGTATGAATCAAATCTTGAGTACTAAATTTTCGATCTACATAAGCTTGATAGTTATTAGGATGCGTTGCCACCCATGTTGGCGATTGCCAAAGCATAAATGGCACAGTATACATAGTTTTAGTTGGTGCCTTCTCGTTTCGCCCTAACACATTATGCGGTGGCGTTTGATAAACATCTTCACCATGATCTGAAAAATATAACATAAAACCATTTTCTTTACTGTTTTTGAAGATATTAAACAGTGTTGTTGTGACATAATCGTTATAACTTATTGCATTATCATAACTATTATATACATTTACTTTATCGTCATCGAGAAGATATGGAATACTTTCCTTATCTTTAAAAAGGTCATACTTACCGTCTTTTGGATAGCGGAACTCGTATTTCATATGCGTACCAAGCAGATGGATAACAATAAATTTCTTTTCAGCGTTGTCAGCTAGCACTTTTTTGAAAGGATCAAATACCGATTCATCATATTGTCTTGAACTTTGATTACGATCGTTATTCATATAAAACTGTTCATCGGCTTGTTTAGAAAACATAGTCAACATAGTATTACGCTTGGTCATGGTCTGCTGGTTAGTGATCCAAAATGTTTTATACCCTGCTTGCTTCATAAGATTTATTAATGAAGGAATTTTAAGGTATAAATCGGGATGCTTCTCATCAGCAAAAGTTAACGCTTGTTGCAAAATTTCGATAGTATAAGGTCTTGATGAAACCACATCGTTAAATACAACAAAATCAGCATTATCTTTTTTAAACTGCTCAATTTGAGGTGTGGTATTTCGCCCATAACCATAAATACTCATCCTATTACGTGTTGTTGATTCACCAATGACTAACACCAACGTCCTAGGCGTATTACCGTTAGCATCTTTTAAATTTTCAACAGGAGGTAAAGTGTCTAAATGATTTAAAATATCTTCCATATTTTTAAGTTGAGATCGATAAGCTAAATAACTATTAATAAGTTGCCATGGCACAGTTGTTTCCATACGCGTTAGTAAATGAGTTCCGGCTTTTTCAATAGATGATTTTTTTATTATCACACTAATAAACACAGGCATTATGGCATAAATAGCTATTAATAGTGATACAATCCATTTAGTAGAAGTTTTAATATAAACAGGTCTGACTTTACTCCAAAGATAAATACCCACTAAACTATAAATAATCAATACTATAACTAATTTAATACTAAAATACTGCTGAACAAATTCGCTTGATTCACTATAATTTGATTCTGCCATAACAAAAAATACACTTTGTGAAAATTCTTGTCGATAAATCACAAAATAACCGACTGAAACCAAAGACAAAAAGCCGATAATAAGACCAAATATAGTCGCAATCTTTCTTGTATAATTAGGAAAAATCAAAACAGGAATAAGCCAAATCAAACTATAGATAATTGAATCGCGAAGTCCAATTGCATTGGAATGCCCCGAAAGAAAAATATATAACTGTAATGCACTAGAAAAATAAGTAAAAAATAAAATATTAAAGATAAGTGCTGACCAGCTAAATTTGTTGGTTGCTTTTATGTTTAGCATAGATATTTAATTTGCTTTGTTATTGATCATAAATTGCAATATATGCTTGGTAGATTAATAAAACCTTAAGCTTTAAATATCTAAATTTAAATATATAAATTATTAAATGCTAACCTCTTACTTTTTGGAGATATTTAAACCCAATATCTTTGCAATGTGATTATTTTCAGATTGGTTTAATTGGTTTGGTAAACCATAAAAAACGCTCTGCCCATTATCCACTACCAAACAACGAGAAAAATAACTAAGCGAATCATTAAGATTGTGTGAGACCATCATTAATGTCAAATCGAGCTCATCGCAAATTTGATCAACTAATGCTAACATCTCAAAGCGTAATGCTTGATCGAGAGCTGAAAATGGCTCATCTAACAATAAAATAGGTCGGCGTTGAATTAAACAACGAGCTAACGCAACACGTTGACTCTGACCACCTGAAAGTTGTTCAGGATAACGATTATTAAAACCAGTTAAACCAACTTTAGCTAACATATCATCTATTGTTTGGCGCTCCGATATATTTAATTTTGAACAAGGATTTATACCTAAACCAATATTTTGTTCAACATTTAAATGATCAAATAAATTATTATGTTGGAATAAAATTGAAACGGGCCGCTTTCCTGGTTGAGTGTGAGTCATATTGTGATGATTAAGTAAAATTTGCCCAGAGTTTGGTGAAATAAACCCAGCAATCAAGCTTAACAATGAGCTTTTACCTGCACCACTTGGCCCAACAATAACCACCTTTTCTTTTGCAGTAATTTTGATATCAAAATGCATTTTAAAATTATCATATTGATAATTAATTTGATTCAGTTCGATCATAATCTATCACAACCAGTAAACTAAAAGATAATATTAGCAATAATGCAGCAGTTACAGCACTTTCATTATAATGATAATACGATATTTGCTCATATAAATAATAAGGTAATGTTGTGACTGACTGTCCACCAAATAACGCAATAATACCAAAATCACCCAATGATAATATTGCTGAAAAGGCAAAACTTTGGATAATTAACTTTTTTAGTGCTTTATATTCAATTAAATAAAAATGCCAAAAACCAGTAATATTAAGTGACTGGCTTAATTGCCAATAGCGTGATGTAACATCATACATTGGTGCAGCAAGATTTTTTAATATAAATGGCAGTGCCATTAAACTATTACAAAGCATTGTCAAAACACAAACAAAGACCGAACTATAAGCGTATGGAAATAACAATAAAAACAGACCTGACGCTAGCACCATGCTTGGAATAATTAAAATCAGCGATCCAATTAACATTAATCGATTACTCCAATTTATTTGCCGATAAATCAATAATCGGCTATTTGTATAAAGTAATAATAAAGATAGTAGCATTGCAATGCTGGCTGATCCAAAAGCAATTAATAACGAAAACATAACTGCACGTTGAAAGGCTACCGAAAAAAATGACCACTGAAAAAAATAAATGCCTTTTATTAATATAGTTATAATGGGTAGCAAAATAAATAATGCACCAATAACAATAATAACAATACTCGACAAAACTAAGCGAAACGAAGCTGGTAAACGATAATGTTTCTTAACATAGCGAGTGTTAAATTTATAGCTATAATTAAACTTTTGCATTAATCCCATAAAAAAAACACAACAAAGCAACTGCAAACACGCTAAAAGCACGGCTTGAATCAAATCAAATTCACGGATAGATTGATAAATAGCAACTTCAAGTGTGGTATATTTAGGCCCTCCTCCAAGTGCCAATACAATAGCAAAGCTAGAAAAACAAAGCATAAAGATGAGCGATGCCATAGGTAGCAATTGTCGACGCAATAGTGGCCATTCCACCAATTTAAAATAAGTAAAACTCGAAAAATTCAATTGAGCAGCTAATTGTTTGTGTTCGACTGGTACACTATTTAAGGTTTGATAAAACAAGCAACAAGCATAAGGGAAATTAAGAAATATATGTGCCAATAAAATACCTTTTAAACCATAAATGGATATCACAAAAGGCAAACCTAAATAATGACAAAACGACGCTAATAAACCATGTTGCCCATAAACAGATAATAACCCCGTTACCACAACCAACGTAGGAAATATAAACGTGATAGGCATAATGCGTAGCAATAGATTTTTACCCCAAAAATTGACTATCGATAGGGCTTTAGCCATCAATATTGCCAATAACACAGATAGCAATGTTGATAACGTTGCTTGAAATATTGTTATCCAAATAACATGTAATAAATAACTATCAAAATAGACAGTTAAATTATTAGACTCAAAAGCAACTAAACAAAGCGCAAATAGTGCTGAACCTAATACAACTAAAATCAAGCTTGCAGCACTAATGCCAGGGATTAACGTTCTTAATTTCAACATTATACTGAATAAAACTATTTACTAATGGTGGATTTCCATTCACGCACCCACCTCTTTTGATTATTTTTAACTTGCTTAGCATCAAACTCGAGTGCTTTATTGACTGGTTTAATTTGCTGAAAAGCTTCAGGCAACGTTATATTAATAATCGGATACATGAAATTTTTTTCAGCAAATTGACGTTGTACATCAGGCGTTAATAAATATTGTAAAAAAGCACGTGCCAATTCGGGATGCTGACTATACTTAGTAATACCCGCAACTTCGACTTGGCGATAATGCCCTTCGTCAAAAATAGCAGCAGCATAACGATGATCATTATCATTCATAATATGTGCAACTGGCGAAGTGCTATAACTAAGCACAAAATCAGCTTCGCCTTTTAAAAATAGGCCATAAGCTTCACCCCAGCCTTTGGTCACTGTCACAGTATTTTTTGCTATTTTCTGCCATGCAGATGCGGCATCATCACCATATATATTTTTCACCCAAAATAATAAACCTAACCCAGGAGTACTGGTTCGTGGGTCTTGATAGATAATTTTCCAGTTGACTTTATTATCTACTAACTCATGCATGCTGTGTGGTGGATTACTGATTTTTTGTTGATCATAAATAAAAGCGAAATAACCAAAATCATAAGGCATAAAATCACTATCCCACCAGTTGGTATTTAAATTATCTGGTTTATTGATTTGATGAGGTATAACTATTTTGGCTTGTTTTGCCTGTTCTAAAAGATTGTTATCTAATCCTAAAATTACATCGGCATTAGTTCTATCACCTTCAAGTCGCATTCGATTTAAAACCGCTACTCCATCGCCTAATGTAACAATCTCAAGTTCACAGTTACATTGTGCTTCAAACCCTTTCTCAATTGCTTTTCCTGGTCCCCATTCTGAAATAAAGGAATTATAACTATAAACAGTTAAGGTTGGTTTTACGTTGGCAGCATTTACAATAAAAGGTATCGAAAATACCAAAGATAATAACAATTTTTTACAAAACATTTTGCCTCCAAAATAGCAAATAAAAGACAAAAGGTTTGAGCAAGTGCAATAACTCAAATCCCTCCGCTGGCATGATCCAGTTCAGGTTCGGCGGGTTATGTTATCCTATCTAACATTCTCAGCCCTTTGGGGCACCCCGTTGAGAACATCAATTAGTTTAGAGGTTAGTATGAAGATTGTAAACATCAGAAGTGATAAAAATTTAATGTAGGAACAACTCACTTTATTTATGAAGCTTTAAAAAATGGCTATAAAGAATATACATGAAAACAAAACTAACGCCTTATCACTGACGAAAGATATGGCGCTTATATTATAAAGAAGATGTAACTATTACCGATTTGGTTAAACGTTTACCTTTATTTGAATTAGTTTATTGAGTAATAAAAAAATTAAGTTGATTAGTTTCATCGAATGCCTCCTCAAGTTCTCTTGTAGCGAACTGATAACTTTGATTTGAATCTCCTGCTTTCGTACATTCTGTTATGATGGCATGTTTCGTGTGAAAAGTTTCAGACGATGTTAACTGTTTGTATAACAATGCCAAATCTTTACCTGTCAGAGTAAAAAGCTTATTCCAATCATTTAACTGCGTTTCAACAAATTCGCGACCTTTCTTACAAGTAATAGCATCTAGCTGAATATTTGGTATAGTATATTTTTTAAGCTCAGAAAATTTAGGATGTTCATTTATAAAATCAACTTTTTCATTAAGCCCTTCTGCTTTTAAAGCTTCAATAAAGCCATCTTCTCGGAATAATTTGATTTTTCGAGATTGAAATTGCCCTTTCCCTCGTAAAGTTACTTCATCTGGATAAGGTTCATCTACTGAATAATCCCAAAAATCTTTTTGACGCTCAATAAAAACATCATTAATAACTTTAACTGGTAGTTCAAGCTCTTGCTGTTCACCTTTAATAATTACTGGAACTGAATTTAAATATTTAGCTATCAACTTATCGTAAGTTTCATCACTCACATTTGAAGTTGTATAGAAAGTTGTTAATAAATAATAATTACTTTGAGTAGGATTAATTAATCCTGAACTATTAGTTGTTGAAGGTTTAGCTATAAAATTTAATGATTGATTACCGTAAGACAGTGTATGCTTACCGTATTCAAATGTATAATTCACACTTGATTTTGCTGGAATGTTTAATTCATTTCCATCAATAATCACTTTTATTTCATTTGGTGTTGGATTATCAATCATACGATCAACAGAGCTAGACGAAGTGGTATCTGAACCAAAACAACCGACCAATGTTACGCTGCAAACTAGCAACAAAGAATATTTTATTTTTTTCATCGCATTAATTTTTTTTGTAAAGTTTTTAAAAGAAACCATATTTTATCATGAATTTGATAAAACAACTATTTTAGCTATCACTTCAATAATTGAATTGAAAAAGTATGGAGTTGATGTTCTGATAAACCAAACGTCGTTTTATTTTAGATGAAATTTAGTACTGATATAGCAACCTTTTAATTGTAGGAATTTCTAGTGTTGTTTACAGTAATTAATACTATAAACATTGCGAGAAATCATGCATCAACAAGGATTCAAGTTTCATTTAGCCGAAAACAGTGTTTACTAACCAACGCTGCCCCAAACAAACACATTTTTAATTTTTGACTAGATATGATCTAATCCATCCCGTACTTCTTTATATTAGACGAATTAAAGCAACTCCGCAAATAAATAAAAACATTCAATTTACTCATTGGACACTCATTTATAAAAATGAGCACCAATGAGTAAGTAGTCTTTATTTAGTTAAATTTTAGTTATGACATTTATAGTAATTATAGATATGATAAATCCCGAACCATATCTTCAATATATACTTTTAATTCTGTTAATTGCTGTTCTTTTGCCGCTCGAAGCAAGCTATCTTTGGTTTGCAATGTTCCTTTACTGTAATTATGTAAATTTGATGGCACATTGCCAGAGTAGATATAATCATGTTTTGCTGACGTTTGTACAATGTTAAATGATTTACTGTAACTATAGATTCCATGAGCCTCAATTTCAGTGGTTAAGGTTAATTTATTGCTGTGAGTCACAGTTTGTAAATTAAACTGCTGATCTTTATAGGTTTTAACTTGCTTTTTATTACCGTTTTCGTCAGCGAATTCAATAAATTTATCAAATATTTTTTCGGTTTTGGTTTCATTGTTAACTGATTTACCAAGATCAGAAAATTCAACATTTGTCGTTACACGGATCGTGACATCTGCTTGTCCTGGTTGGTAGATAACAAATTCTATAAAGTCTTTACTTAATAGATCTGTTACATAAGATTTTAATTCTGAAGAATTATAATAAACTTTTATTTTCCCTTCTCTTTTATATTTATCTGCTTGGAAATCTGCATCGCGAAACGCTCCGTATTGGCGATAAGCCGAAGCAGCTGAAGCGTAATATTGGGCAACTTCTCGAAATTGATAACGACGTGTTGCTGTTCTGGCTAATTGTTGTGCTTGTTCATAAGCATTTTCTGCTTGTTGAGTACAGTGTTTTCTATCATTCTCAATAGAAAGTTTGTCACTATCTTTGTACTTGCCAAGAGGCTGATATACTTCCGAGGCATTATTAAATGCATCCGCAGCAGCTTTATAATTACCTTGCTGTGCTAACATTTTTCCTTGGTCATAATAATCTTTAGCAGCAAGTTGCATATATTTTTTATTTGCATTGTTATACAAACTTTCAATGTTTTTATAGTTGTATTGCTCAAATCCTTTTTTGTATAAATCGGCTTTTATTCTATAACTTTTACTATCGGTTCCTGTGATTGAATTACCATAGTCATAGTACTCTTTTGCGATACTCTCTTGTAATTTAGTAAAATCATATTTATTATCAAAAAAACTGATTTCTTGGCTATAAAAGCGATCACTTAATCGCAGTTTCATTGCTAATAAATTTTGGTAGCATTCTATTCGTTTGGCATAATCCTGATTATTGGCATTTGATAAAGTTGTTTCATAATGTTGCATAACGTTATTGACGATATTTTGTAGTCGTTGTACGTCTTTTTGACCTAATTTTGCAGTACCCTTATCCTCAATACTATCCGCCAATAAGTTGATGCTTTCTAAATATTTTCCTTCTTTATAAGCTTCTTCTGCTGTACGTGTATGACAAGCGGCTAATAAGAACATAAAAAAAACAGCTATAATTATACGCATAATTTTCCTTTCAATTCATTTTAGTTTATTTTTTTGCTTGTTCATCTTGTTATTAAGATGAAAACTGTTTAAATATAGCTTGATTAATAAGCTAGTTGGTGAGTCTATTATAAATTAGTTCTAATTTATTAACTTTTTTTGCTAAAAATTGATTAACTAGTTACTCATTATTATTGGGTGACAAGTCAGTTTATTTGAAATAGGAAAGGTGTGAATTATACTTTATCCTGCCCTTAAATAGTTTAGCTATTTAAGGGCAGGATAAAGGTTATTTTCGAGTTGCTTTTTGAGTTACTCTTTGCCGTGTTGTTTTAGTCTGTTGATTAAGTTTGACTCGTTTTGGTCTTACTATTCTTTTGTCAGAAGAAGAGCTTGTGGTGAAGCTTTTAGATTCAGGTGGCAAACCGACTAGTTCACGTAAATAATTGACTGAGTCAATACCAAGTTCTATCCAAGTTCCGCGTGATAATCCTTTGGGTAAAGTGATATTGCCATAGCGAATGCGTAGCAATCGACTAACTTGCACATCAATAGCTTCCCACATTCTACGAACTTCCCGATTACGGCCTTCTGTTATAACTACATTAAACCATTGGTTAATTCCATCACCACCTTGTGCTTTAATTGATTGAAATGAGGCTGGGCCATCTTCTAGTTGCACCCCTTTACAAAGTTGGTTAATTTGTTGATCAGCCACATTACCAAATACTCGCACTGCATATTCACGCTCAATCTCATGCCGTGGATGCATTAATCGATTAGCTAATTCACCATCAGTTGTGAATAATAATAAGCCCGATGTATTGATATCAAGTCTGCCAATGTTCACCCAACGAGCATTTTTTAATCTAGGTAAACGCTCAAAAACCGTCGCACGTCCTTGAGGATCATTCCGTGAACAAATTTCACCTTCTGGTTTATAATAAGCTAGTACTCGGCAAACTTCTTTTTCTTTACTTCTTAGCTGAACTAAATGACCATTGATACGAATTTTCGGATTGGCATTAACATCAACCCGATCGCCTAATGTGGCAATTTTTCCATCTACACTGATTTTACCGTCCACAATCATTGCTTCAATCTCTCGGCGTGATCCATTACCTAAATTAGCTAATACTTTTTGGAGTTTTTCAGTATTATCATGTGCCGATGTTTTGCGTGTAATAGCTGGTACTCTTGAGTTTTTTGGTTTTTCGTAGAGTTGCTTTTCCTTTGCTTTAACGCTATTTGTCTTTTTGCCAAGTTGTGGGAATGCTAATTTGCTATTTTTCATAAAATCCTCGCTGTTACCTTCTCAGGTATCAATTTTCTATTAACTATATTGTCGATATATTGACAATAAAAAATGAACATTTATTCGAATGGCTTAGTGTCTCCACTTCCTTTACGAATAATTGTTGGATAGTCATTAGTCAAGTCAATTACGCTGGTAGGTTGTTGACCTATATAACCACCGTGCACAATCGCATCAAGCTGATAACCTATTTTATCTTCTATTTCGTCGGGATCGGATTGCGCTTGGTCATCATTAGGTAAAATTAATGTCGCAGTCATTAATGGCTGCCCTAATAATTCGAGCAACGCTAAATCAATTTTATTATCAGGAATTCTTAGTCCAATTGTTTTGCGTTTTTCATTCATCAATCGACGAGGTACTTCTTTACTTGCCTGTAAAATAAAAACATATTTACCTGGGGTATTATTTTTTAGTAACCGAAAAGTTGTGTTATCTACAAAAGCATAACTAGATAGTTCAGAAAGATCACGGCACATCAAGGTAAAATTGTGATTTTTATCAAGTTGACGAATTTGACAAATTCGATCAACACCCGATTTATTGTCTAGTAAACAACCCAGTGAATATCCTGAATCGGTCGGAAAAGCTATAACACCACCATCATTTAATATGTTGACAACTTGATTTAATAATCGAGTTTGCGGATTATCTGGATGAATATAAAAAGTTTGACTCATAATTTTCTTCTATATCAATATTATTGTTAATCTGATTTGCATGATTAAATTTTATATCGTTAACCTTATAGTGAAGCACGAATATAAATCGATTTTAATCCAGATTTATTTAGAGTTTCCAATTATGCCAAATTGGTGTAACACTACCGGGTAGTGGGGTTGTTTTTCCTAAATCTAAATAGGTGTCAACACCATGAAAATCCGATCCTTGTGATGCCAATAGTTCAAATTCATTGGCTAATTTAGCTAATTTTTGTAAATCATCTTGCGTTTGCCTGCTTTGTGAAACTTCAATTGCATCACCACCACTAGATTTAAACTCACTTATTAATAATTTCAATTTAGTTAAAGTTAGATCATAGCGACTTGGATGTGCAAGTACTGCTTGCCCTCTTGCCGCATGAATGGCATTAACTGCATCTGAAATACTACACCATGTTGCAGGTACATAAGCATAACCACCTTTTCCTAAGTACGTTTTAAAGGCGCGTTTAATGTCTTTAACATAGCCGTTAGCAACTAAAAATCTTGCAAAATGAGCACGCGAAACAATGTCTCCTTTTGCAAATTGTTGTGCTTGTTGATAAGCGTTTTCAATACTAACTTTAGCTAATTTATGGCTTATAGCCAACGCTCGATCGATTCTTCCTTGTTCTTGTGATGATAGCAGTGCTGTTAACTCAGGATGTGCAATATCAATATTTAACCCAACAATATGGATTTCGTTGTTTTTCCAAGAAGTTGATATTTCAACACCACAAGCTAATTTAATAGGTAAATTTTCGTTAGCAATCGTTTTTTGAGCTTCAGGTAAACCTTTAACGGTGTCATGATCGGTAATAGCCAAAATAGCAATTTGGTTATCCACAGCTCTTTTGACAAGATCGCTAGGTGTTAAAAGACCATCCGATGCCGTAGTATGTGAATGTAAATCAACGATCATTTTTTTCTCGAAAATTATTTTGAAACGTGTAATATACCACACAATTTGCATGACCACTAAAAGGTATATTATGAAAGATCAAATTCGCCTTGCTCAACAAGATACTAGCGCAATTATTGAGGAACTATTAGAAGATGGTAGCGATCCTCATGCACTTTATATCATTGAGCATCACATTTCATCACAACATTTTGATAAATTAGAAAAAGTGGCAGTAGAAGCCTATAAATTAGGCTATGAAGCAACCGATCCCGATGAAGATATTGACGATGCAGGCAATGTTATTATCGCTTTTGATATTGTTACCGAAAGCCCACTCAATGCCGAACTAATAAATGCACAAATTGCAGAAATCATCACACTTACTACTCAATTTGACGTCAATTATGATGGTTGGGGCACTTATTTTGAAGATGGGAATGATGACGATTTTGACGAAATGGAGCTAATGGAGACACTTCATTAAATATCATCAACTCCCTTTCTTAGGCTTTATTCTTATCCGATAAACGGATAAGAATATTAGTGTTTTAAAGCTTAATTTAGCTTTTCTATACGACTTGTTCTTTTTTGATCTGATGAAATACTACGAATAGAGATAGTGTTATCTTTATTAATTGCCACTGGAACAGTATAAAGTTTCCAATTTTTTCCATTATTCGTTGAATATTCAATGTTTAATCCCGGAAATACAATATTGGCGTTTAATTTACCATTTACAATTTTTGCACCAGGGATAGGTAATCTATAATTTATACCCGCAAGATCAAGTTTAGCTAGCTCTCTTTGTCCAAGTAAATTAGCAAAGCGATTCCAATCATCATGTAACGCTTTGCTATCTACATAATGTGTTTCACCTTGCTGATATTGGCGATCTTTTTGATAAGCCATTTCCCAATCAGCTTGATGCCAAGCCCTTTCAGCAACCGCTAGTAAACGAGGAAAAGCCATATATTGCATTTTGTTATCACTACGGATATCTTCAGTCCAAATTTGTGCTGATAGCCCATAAGCACCTGACCAGTTCATAGTACCTTTAGCTGTAAATGGATTACCATCTCGGTCAACCGAAGTTTCAGCATTCTGAGGTAAATTATTCGGTGCAAAGCTAAATATTTTACGTTCATCATTAAAACGTGCTGCCCAATAGTAACCACTCTCTTTTGGGTTCACTTCATATGGCATATCTAAATAAACATAGTCTGGATTAGAGATAATTACTTGATAACCTTTATTTGTCCATTCATTAACTGAATCAAATCCCCCCCAATATAATGTGTCCCAAAAGTTAACTGTAACTTTATCGACTGCAAAAGATTTGGCATTTTTAGCATGTTTCATACCATCTTGCCATGCTTGCATATGGTTTATGCCATGATCTTTAATAATGGTACTGACTTGTTGTGCAAAATAACTTGGTAGATGCTCAATATCTTTCACTTCGCCTTTTCTCACAAAAGTTTGACAAGCTTGTGATTTAGCCCATGGATGATCTTCAATACTTTGATCAATAGTACCTTTAATATTAGTTTTTTCTTTTGCTTGCAGATCTTGATAACCTGCACCTAAACGGATATTTTTAGCTTCATCACCACCAAAATGCCAAGTGTTAAGCGGTTGCCCTGCTTCAATATGCATTTTTGCGATTTCATCGATAACTTTATTAACAAAGCGTTTAGATGAATCAAGACAAGGATTCAAATAGCTTAAGCGATTATAAAATTGTACCGTTGTGGTATTGGATGTATCGGTTGGATCAACTAAACGATACTCATTAGCTTGTTGCTCTTTTCCTTCATTCATTAGGCGTTTATAACGTGCTTCCATTGATACTATTGCTGCTCTGGCATGTGCAGGCATATCGATTTCAGGAATAACCTCGATAAAGCGTGCTTTTGCATATTTGACAATTTCAATGTAATCATTACGACTTAAAAATCCTGATCCACTTGTATTACTATCAGGTCCCGAACCTAATTGTGGTAATAAACAATTTTGCTCCGTGAGGTCGTGACAGCGTTTACTACCGATATCGGTTAGCTCAGGTAATCCAGGAATTTGAATTCGCCAACCTTCATCGTCACTTAAGTGAAAATGAAATTTATTCATTTTATATTTTGCCATTTGCTCTAATAAACTTAATATGGCTTGTTTAGATTTAAAATTACGCCCAATATCAAGCATAATTCCTCGATAAACAAAACGTGGCGAATCAATAGTATTTAGCATTGGTATTGAATTTGAATGATTTACGGGAATGATAGATAAAATGGATTGAATGGCATAAAAAATCCCTGCTTCATCATAAGCGGTGATTAATGTCTTATCATTTTTAATATCTAATTGATATGATCCTACTTTTCCTTGTTCGAATTGTTTAGGATCAATCGTTGCTTTTATTTGATAACCTTTTTCTGTCACAGCTATGTTTAATGCTTTAAATTGTGCCTTTAGAATAGCTAAACTATCTTGATTTAAACCATCAAGAATTAAATTAACGCCTTGCTGATCAATCGTAGCATCCTCTTTACCTATTGTAAGTTTGCTTGGTGTTGGTAGAATTTGCCCTCGTAACGATAATTCAGATAATTTATTAATATCGGCGTTATATTCAAAACGGTTAGCAGGCGTCATTAAAATATTGTGATCATCAGCCGTTCTTTTCCATTGTTGTTTTATTGGTGCAACAAATGTTGATAAATTGTCAGAATCCGTGTTAGTGTTAGCAATAATTTTGGGTTTAGCATCACTTGAAGTTACATACCAACGTGGCATAACATCACTTTCACTTACAATCCAATATTCCCCAATAATTGGAATATTCACCGTTGTATTAGCAGGAAAACCAGTGAACTTTTCTGTTGGCTCGAGCTTATGTAAATCACCTGTAATATGGGTGATTTTAAACTGATCATTGTCTACAGCTAGAATCATTCTGATATTATCAAAATAGATAGCCCAATCTTTATTATTAATGGCTGTTCCAGTATTTTTAATTGAAATCATGACGTTATTACAAGAAGCCCAATCAGCACCTAAAGCTGAACAGTTAACGCCATTTGCGTTTACTTGATTGTCGACAACTTCATATTTAACATTAAGTTGAGAACTAATCAAATCAGCAATTTGTTGAGAAGCATGTACTGATTGGATTGCACATATATTTAACAAAGAAAGGATTGAAGTTGCTAATATCGTTGCCTTAATCTTTTTCATCTTTTTTACCTATTTTTGTTTAACACTAAAAACAGTGAATGGAATTGTAACAATAAATTTAATGTCCCGTTCATCTTGGAAGATATTACCGTATCCACCACCCCAGCTCGGTATATTTGAATGGTTATTATATTTGGTATAGTGCAATTGGAAGGTTGTATCTTTTGCCCAACTTTCTTGCACGGTATAACCTAAATCAAAGTTATATGCAGATTCAATCAAACGCTGTTTTTGATTGTATTGACGATTAGTGCTAGGTTTTGCATCCCAACCATAGGCATAAGACGCACCTGTTTTCCAACCCGCTAAATAATGAGATAAGTGATTTAAATCATAAGTCACTTCAGCAAACACTGCTTTTTCACCATTAGCATTGAAGTCTGAGCGAGAATTCCACCATATATCTAAACGACCATTTGATGAAGCATAATCAGGTGTCATACGTTGTAAAAAGAATCCCTGTTCTCCATCAGCTTTAACCGAAACGCCTTCAAATCGTAGACCTATAGCACCAACTTGATAGCCTAATGTTGCTGCTTGCAACCACGCTAAGCCATCATATACATCTGTACCTTTATGCGATTGATCTTTAGCGCCATAAAATTGGTAGCTCATAATCATAGGATTATCAAACACTTCCATTTTATAAGATACTTTACCAAAAAATTGGTTCATATAATTTTGTGCTTGTCCAAATGCACTTTCTAATACTAAGTCATTTTTAAAGTCATACTTCAAACCGGCAGAATGTAAATAATCAATTTTTTTACCTTTTCCCCACTGTTTAAATTCATAAAGCCGTTTATACCAAGGTGCTTTATATTTATCACTCCATATATATGACATCGACAATGCTCCAGCGCTATCAAAATCAAGCGTTGAACCTATCTCAAACCCACGATAAGTACCCGGTAATAAACTCCAATGTGGCGCAAGTAATGTTTGTCCTGATGGCTGAATATAACCTGCTTTTATCCAAAATAATTCGTCAATTTTGAAATTTGCTTGTGCTTTATAAAAGCTCAATCCGCTGACATCTTTTTTCCAATCCTCATCCCAACGGGTATGAGCACCACTAAATCCTATTTCATTTGGGTGACCATTACCGCCATTACTGACTTCCCAAGCGCCATAACCACCGAGTTCAATAGCCAATCTATCGGCAATATAGCCTGATTTAAAATCCAAATTAGTATTGAATGAAGTGTGTCTTAGGTTTTTTTCATACTTATGTGTATCAATATCTTTGCGTTCACGATCTCGATTCCAAAAAAAGACATTACCAGTTAATGAAGAATCATCGACAAAATGGTTTTCGTAGGTAGCATAAACAGGAACGGCACTACTTAAAATAGATAAGGATAAAATCAATTTAGTTAAATGATTAAATGGACGAGGTTTTATTTGTGCATTATAGGTATTCATATTGGTTTTCCTAAAATGATAAATTTATGCTGTTTAACTTACAATAAACTATAAAAATGTGATTTATAGGTAAATTAAAATTAATTTTTATTTTAAATATTTAACTCCTAAACTATATTTAGGTGACATGTTTAGGTGGTATATTTAAATTCAGATATAAGATAAATATACATTTTTATAATGCATAAACATATTTTATCTAGCAAATTAAACACTCTAAATCGTGATCATAATCACTAAATAAATCGATTTTTATGCAATTTTTTAGATAAAAGTCACAACTTTTTTTATTGTGAAAAATAATATGACGGGCTTTTTTTAGAGTTTTTTAAACTTATGACGGTATAGAATCCTGAATATTTTTTACAAAAATATCACCTAAAATATAAACCTTTGTATAAATATCCCATTGTAAATGACCAACCCACGTACAAAATTACGTTAGTATTAATCATTAAAGTCACATTATTTAATGTGTTATGACGATTTTAGAAGATGTTAATGAATATGTTCTAGATGAACGTTTGGTGTCAATATTTAGTCTATCACCAATTTTATTTATAATATCAACACGCTACCTATGATTTAGGATATGGCATTTTTTATGTATATTTATTACTGTGGTTGAAAAATTGAAAATTAAAAAGTAAGTAATTTCTAAAGATTAATAACGTAAAATGACCACATAACCAAATAAAAAAGAGAAATCACATTTGGTTTCTCTTTTTTATTAATATGCTAAAAATACCGTTTACTTTATAATAAATAACGTTTTTTTAATTGTAGCTAATAATTAAACTCTTAATGTTCAGTATCAATTTCATCAAAACTTTTTACTAGTTCATCAATGGCTTTCATCTGTTTTAAGAAAGGTTCCAATTTTGCTAGTGGTAATGCTGACGGTCCATCACATTTTGCATGACTTGGATCTGGGTGGGATTCTAAAAATAACCCAGCAATACCAACAGCCATGCCCGAACGTGCAAGTTCTGTTACTTGACCACGACGTCCACCTGATGCTGCTCCCATAGGATCACGGCATTGAAGAGCATGAGTAACATCAAAAATAACTGGTGACCCTTTGCTTGCTTTTTTCATAATGTTGAAACCAAGCATATCAACCACTAAGTTGTCATAACCAAAACAGCTACCACGATCACAAAGGATGATTTGATTGTTACCAGCCTCTTCAAATTTTTCAACAATATTGCCCATCTGCCCTGGACTAACAAATTGTGGTTTTTTGACATTAATTACTGCGCCTGTTTTAGCCATTGCAACAACTAAATCAGTTTGTCTTGCTAAAAAGGCAGGTAATTGAATTACATCAACCACATCAGCAACGGGTTGACATTGTGCTTCAGTATGTACATCAGTAATAATTTTAACGCCAAATTGTTGTTTAAGCTCTTGAAATATTTTTAGCCCTTCTTCTAATCCTGGTCCACGATAGGAATGAATTGATGAGCGATTTGCTTTATCAAAAGACGCTTTAAAAATATAAGGAATATTTAGTTTATTGGTAACGGTGACATAATGTTCACAGATTTTCATCGCCAAATCACGAGATTCAAGCACATTCATACCACCAAATAGTACAAAGGGTAGATCATTAGCGACAGTAATGTCACCAATGTTTACTTTTTTTTGCTGCATCATAAAATTTTCCTAGTTAAGGTTTAAACCAGCGACCAAGGGTAACTCTATCATTACCACTGTAGTCGGTGAAGGTTTCTACTAATTGAAATCCGTGTTGTTTAAAAACAGTTTGCACTGCCTCGCCTTGTTTCCAACCATGTTCTATTAGTAACCACCCATATTGGTTTAAGTGCTTAGTTGCACCTTGTACAATTAGTTTAATATCAGCTAAACCATCATCTTCAGAAACTAATGCGCTTCTTGGTTCGTAGCGTACATCGCCTTGGGATAAGTGGATGTCTGTTGGCTCAATATAAGGAGGATTACTGACAATCATTGAAAACTTTCTATTCTTTATTGGTTTGTACCAATCACCTTGTAAAAAATAAACATTATTCACCCCGATTTGAGCGGCATTTTTTTGAGCTAAGATTAGGGCATCTTTATTTTTTTCAATTGCGGTAAATAAACAGTCTTGACGTTCGGTTGCCATTGCAATAACTATCGCGCCTGTTCCCGTGCCAAGATCCAATACTTCACAAGGCACTTTAGGAAGGTACTCTAAACCTAATTCAACTAATTTTTCGGTATCCGGTCTAGGTATTAAAGTGACGTTAGAAACATTAAACTTTAAAGACCAAAACTCTTTTTCGCCAGTTATATAAGCGATAGGCTCACCATTTTTCCTGCGTTCTAAACATTTAGATAAAGCAATCAATTCATCATCAGTTAGCAATGTTTCACTGAACGCCATTAAAAATGTCCGCGTTTTTTGCGTAACAAAACTCAGTAAAATTTCAGCATCTCGCTTTGGGCTTTCACTATCTGTTAAGGTTTGAGAGGCACTTTTAAGCCATTGTAAGTATGTCATTCATCTTGTTCCGATAAAGCTGCTAGTTGATCAGCCTGATATTCCTGCACAATCGGATCGATTAGCATCTCTAATTTTCCTTCCATGACTTCATCTAAACGGTAAAGCGTTAAATTAATTCGATGATCGGTTACTCGACCTTGTGGATAATTATATGTTCTGATTCTATCTGAACGATCGCCTGAACCTAATAGATTTCGACGTGTTGAAGCCTCTTCTTGTTGGCGCTTACGTAGTTCCGCATCTTGAATTCTTGCAGCTAAAACTGACATTGCTTTGGCTCTGTTTTTATGTTGCGATCGCTCATCTTGACATTCAACAACGATGCCTGTAGGAATATGGGTAATACGAATAGCAGAATCTGTTGTATTAACATGCTGACCACCTGCGCCAGATGAACGATAGGTATCAATTTTTAAATCAGCTGGGTTGATTTCAGGCATTTCTGCTTCAGGGACTTCCGGTAAAACAGCAACGGTACAAGCAGATGTATGAATACGACCTTGAGATTCTGTTTCCGGTACACGTTGGACTCGGTGTCCACCAGATTCAAATTTTAAATTACCATAAACACCATCCCCACTAACTAACATAATAACTTCTTTATAGCCACCATGTTCACCATCATTTGCACTCATAATCTCAACACGCCAATTCCGTGATTCGGCAAATCTTGTATACATTCGAGCTAAGTCGCCAGCAAAAATAGCCGCTTCATCACCACCAGTTCCTGCTCTAACTTCGATAAAACAATTATAATCATCATTAGGATCTTTAGGTAATAGTAAAACTTGTAGTTGCTTTTCTTGTTCTTCAACTCGACTTAATGCTTCGTTTAACTCCTCTTGTGCCATTTCACTCATTTCAGGATCAGATAGCATCATTTTAGCTGTCTCAATATCCTCTTGTGTTTGCTTCCAATCAGAAAAGCACTTAACCACCCCTGTTAATTGCGAATATTCTTTAGACAAAGTGCGAAAGCGATTTTGATCCGCAATAACCGAAGCATCAGACAATAATGCTTGAACTTCTTCATAACGCTCTTGTAGCATTTCTAATTTGTTGATAATTGAAGATTTCATAAAAATATATATTAGATGATATAAATTAATTAAATTTGTGGGGCATTATATACTTAATCACTTTTAAAATACAGTTTGAGCTAGTTATCAGGTATGTATCGCATAATTACATAAATAATGTATAGCAAATCGATTGAATAAATGAAATATTATATGTAAATAACCAATATATTAGAAACTTAATATTAGGTTATTTTTTGCACTATCATTTTTTCATATTTAAATTCTATTTTGATCATAAAAAATTTTCTACTTGTGAGTGTATTTTTTAGAAAGAGTTAAAAGATAATTAATTATTATTTAAACTTAACACTAACTTTTTTTGACCATGAGATATTCGCTTATGATTTTTATTTATATCAGTAAATTTTTTCCAATTTTTAGCCACTATCAACAACCATACTTTTTAGCAAAAAATAGATAAAAACATTTCTAGACAATAATTTACATTTTTACAATAATAAAAATATCACAATAAATTGCGCTATAGTTAATCACCAATGACAATACTTTTTTGTAGAAGCTAATTTAAAATAAGGGAAGTTAGCATTAGTACAGATAATATCGCAGAGAAAATAAAACAATGGGAATCATAGATAACATAACGAAAACGCTCCAAGAAGATCTATCAGGCGAAATAAAGCAAGGGAGTAAATTAGCAATCGTTGCCGCATGCTTTTCATTTTTTGCTTTTGAAAAACTCAAAAAAGAGTTGAAAAATATAGATGAACTCCGTTTCATC